>NZ_CP077370.1 GCF_019048525.1 Acinetobacter lwoffii
AGTGTTGTAAGCCCAAAATAGAAATGTCCGCTTTTAGAATGTGCACTTTTGCAATTTCCTTAGCGGACGGTTTGATATGTTGGTGTCTATGTCGGATAAAGAACTTAAACGATTGTCGGTCTTGCAGGAAATCTGCGATCAACGCATAACTCAATCCCAGGCTGCTCAGCTACTTCTACTTCATATTTCAGAATGTCAGGTCAGACGCTTACTGCAGAAATACAAAGTTCAAGGTCCAGCTGTATTAGCCCATACGGGTCGTGGCCAAACCAGCAATTCCAGGCTTTCTGAAGAACTCAGACTCAAGTGCCTCAATATTGTTTCTGATCAACTGCATGGTTTCGGACCAACCTTGGCGCATGAAAAGCTTATTCAACAGGAGTTATGGTTCATTCTGACCAAGGCAGTCAGTACTGTAGTCGTGCTTTTAGAGCGCTATTATTGACGAATAACTTTATTCAAAGTATGTCAGGCAGTCTTGCGCAGTACACTGCTCATGTTGGGACAATGCAGTGACTGAAAGCTTCTTTCATACATTGAAAGGTCATGTAATCCATGGCAGTGTGTTTGCCACTCGAAAAGAAGCGAATGCTGTCCTGTTCGACTATATCGAGATTTATTACAATCGAATCAGAATACATTCTGCAAATGGCTGGTTAAGTCCTGAAGCCTTTGAACAAAAATATTGTAAGAATTTAGAGGGATCGAATGTCCATAATACTGTCTAGGATCAGATAAAGGATTCTGCATCTGAAAAAAAGGCCTTTAGCTTAATTCTGAGCTTCGACTAATGACAAAATATAAGACTTCTACCTCTGAAAATTGTAAAAAATCAATTTTTTTGATCTTTAAAGAATGAGGATATAGTATTTGTAAAATTACTTAGCTGCTTAAAACTTAATTCTAATTGGTTAATAGGTGAAAAATGAAATTAGCAGAAGCTCTCTTACTTCGAAGTGATCAACAAAAAAAAATTATTTCACTAAAACAACGTATCAATGCAAATGTATTGGTACAAGATGGTGATAAACCATCTGAAGATCCAAATGAACTATTGAAACAAGTATTTTCTTTAATTCAAGAATTTCAAAAATTAAGTTATGCAATTCATGAAACTAATGCTTTAACAAAATTAAATGATGGTCGTTCTCTACTTGCTTTATTGACTTTGCGTGATGAATTTGTAGAACAGCACAAAACCCTAACTGCAGCAATAAGTAATACATCTCGTGAATCTGATCGTTATAGTACGCGGGAAATAAAGTGGCATAAAGTTATTCCAGTTTCATCATTACAAAAACAAGCTGATGATATTAGTCTTAAATTACGTGATTTAAATGTGTTAATTCAGTCGAATAATTGGAAAATTGATTTGATTGAAGCCTAATAGTCCTTTAGATATAATCAAGTTGAACATACTGGGCGAGTACAAGATCCCTTACTTCCACAACATAGGATTGTAAATAAAGTGTAGTGGCTTGCAAAGCAAGTGGATAAGCTTAAAATTTTAAGTACAAATCAATCCATCACTTGGCATAACTCAAATCTTTGTGCGAACAAAGTTACACGTTACTTATAACTACCATGTACTGACAGTATGTTCACCTCAATTACTAAAAATAAAGAAATGAGCAAGCATCAGCTCAACTACATTTCTATTTTTAATTCGGTTCGGCTTTGTTGCATAACGAGCTGAAAAACAGATTTTGAAAACAGCAGATTCAAATCACAAGTTGAACCGTACCGGGTTTGTCGGAGACTTTTTTATTTAAGTTAGGCCACCTGACCTAACGGGTTAATCTTGTCATAGTACATTGCTTCAAACTCAAAAGGTGATACAACCCAGTGCACTGTGTACACGCTTTTTATTGAACCAATCTACCCAGTTTAGTGTTGCAAGTTGTACATCTGCTAAACCTTGCCAATCTGCTTTTAGATATTCAATCACCTCTGTTTTGTATAAGCCATTCACCGTTTCAGCCAGAGCATTATCGTATGAATCACCAGTTGTACCGACTGATGCTCGTAAATTTGCAGCTTCTAAACGATTGGTATAGCGAATAGAAAGATATTGAACACCTCTATCGGAATGATGAATCACATTCTTTGGCATGCCTCGATCGTGCAATGCATTGCTCCAATGCATCGAGCACCATATCTGTATTCATTCGTGTAGATACTTTCCATCCAACTATTGCTCGTGAGAACACATCAATAACAAATGCGGTATATACCCAGCCTGAATGAGTTTGAATATAGGTAAAGTCACCCACCCATAGTTGGTTTGGATGATCAGCATTAAAATTACGTTTCACTAAATCATCTGCCCGTTTTTGGTCATCTCGGTTACGGGTGGTTTGTTTATTCTTACCACGCCAAACACCTTGTATACCTAGCTTTTGCATCAATCGAGCAACAGTACAGCGTGCAATAATATAGCCTTCACGTTTCAGTTTTTGCCAGACTTTACGTACACCATACCGACCTGAACTTTCCTTCCAAATTCGTTTAATCTCCTCAGCATGATGCAAGTCATGTAAATCTCGCTTTGCTCGATGTTCTGGATTTTCGCAGAGATCTAGAGTCCGGTAATAGGTTGAAGCTGCGATCGGTAAAATCCTACAAATCGCATCAACACCATATAAGTCTTTATTGTTATGGATGAAATCCACCATTATTTGTGTGGGCGGTCGAGCTCCGCCTGGGCGAGAAAAGCGGCTGCTTTACGTAGAATTTCATTGGCACGCTTTAATTCTTTAATTTCACGTTCCATTTGCTTCATTTTTTCTTGATCAGATATCTGTTGTACTTTAATAGGATTTTGCTGATCTAAATGCTTTTGATGCCAGGCACGAAGTGTTTCAGGAGTACAACCAATCTTAGGCGCAATTGCTGTGATTTCAGCCCAAGTAGAAGGATAATCTTTTTCAGATTCAATCAATAATTGAACCGCTCTTTCTCTGATTTCAGGGGTATATTTTAATTTTGTCATCGGGACACTACGCTTCGCTACGTCTTGCGAAGCAATGCTTCTCATCTCAGAATATTGAGTCTCCGACAAACCCGGTACGGTTCAGCCTTCTGCATGACCACACCATAGCGATTCAGATATGGAACCGTCAGACTTCCACCACCAATACCAAAGATTGCTGATGCAACCCCAATCACACTACCTGCAGCAACTTGTTGACCTGATGAGGGTAACGTTTTCGTTGGGTCAATTGCTTTTTTGGCACCTGTAAACATCGTATATGCGACCCAAATCAGAAATAAGCCAACAATGATTTGTAGATGTAATCCTGATATCAAACCAGCAACACCTGCCCCAAAAAAACAACCAATCGCCATAGGTGGCGCTAGATTTTTAAAAACAGGCCAAATCACAGCACCAGTTTTATGATGCGCCATCAATGAGCTAATCGAGGTTACAACAATGGTTGCCAAAGATGTGCCTAATGCGAGGTGCATAACCACATCGGGGTCATAACCCATTTGAGTAAAGACAATAAAAAGCAGTGGCACAATAATCGTACCACCGCCGACACCAAACAGCCCTGCTGCAAAACCAGCAAAAGCACCGATGACTAAAAAGGTTATAAGTTCCACAATAGACTAACTTTAAAAAATGAAAGGATTAAGGCGTTGAATTAAGCGTGTTCCAACTGACCCACTTGATGATAAGCACGGTTAAAATACACCAGGCTTTCTTCTTGATCGCTTTGTTGAACTTGAAGCACACGACACATGAAAATACTGTGTGTACCCACTTGCTGAATGTCCTGAATTTCACAGTCAAAACTGACCAAGGCATCTTGCAAAATAGGTGAACCAGTTTCCAACGCACTCCACTCACCTAAGTTGAAACGCTCTTCAGAACTGAATTTACTTGAAGCAAAAGCATTTGAAAGCTGTTCATGCTGAGTACTTAGTACGTTTACAGCCAAGACTTTATTTTCAACAAAATGGGCATGTGAACGGGAGGATTGATTCATACAGACCAATAACGTTGGCGGTGTATCCGTCACGCTACATACGGCAGATGCAGTAAATCCATGCATACCTGCTTTACTCGCAGTCGTAATAACATTCACTGCTGTGGTGAGTAAAGACATTGCATTTCTAAAGTCTGTTGCTTCAATCATCTCTTTCATCTCAAATGTACATATCACGTGCTCGTGCTTTAAGTAGAACAAATCATCTTGCAATAATTTGCCCCTGCTTCGCACGAGACTACGTTTGATTAAGCTTCTAGCTCTTTACGAACAATGGCAGCACCTGCGCTTAAAGCCTCAAGCTTGCCACGTGCAACTTGGCGAGAAAGTGGTGTCATACCACAGTTGGTTGAAGGATAGAGTTTATCTGCATCAACAAATTGAAGTGCTTTACGTAAGGTATTCGCCACTTCTTCTGCAGTTTCAACTTTGCTAGTTGCTACATCAATGGCACCCACCATCACTTTCTTACCACGGATCAATTCAATCAAATCCATTGGTACACGTGAGTTTTGGCATTCAAGTGAAATAATATCGAGCTTAGATTGTTGTAGTTTCGGGAATGACTCTTCGTATTGACGCCATTCATTACCTAAAGTTTGTTTCCAATCTGTATTGGCTTTAATGCCGTAACCATAGCAAATATGAACTGCAGTTTCACATTTTAGACCTTCAAGTGCACGTTCTAAGGTTGGTACACCCCAGTCATTCACTTCATCAAAGAATACGTTAAACGCAGGTTCATCAAATTGGATAATGTCTACGCCTGCTGCTTCAAGTTCTAAAGCTTCTTGGTTCAAAATTTTGGCAAATTCCCAAGCCAGTTTTTCACGGCTCTTGTAGTGTCCGTCAAAAAGTGTATCAATCATGGTCATTGGACCAGGCAACGCCCATTTAATTGGCTGACTGGTTTGGCTGCGTAAAAATTTCGCATCGTCTACAAACACTGCTTTTTTACGAGAAACTTCACCCACAACTGAAGGTACACTTGCATCATAACGATTACGAATACGCATGGTTTCACGCTTTTCGAAATCTACACCTTCAAGATGTTCAATAAACGTGGTTACAAAGTGCTGACGGGTTTGCTCACCATCACTCACGATATCGATACCTGCAGTGACTTGCTCATGTAATGATAATTTCAAAGCATCACGTTTAGCTTCTAATAATTCTTCGCCTTCAAGCTTCCATGCAGACCATAATTTTTCAGGTTCAGCTAACCAAGACGGTTTTGGCAAGCTACCCGCAGTTGAAGTTGGGAGTAAAAGTTTCGGTTGTGTAAGCGCCATGTCTAATCTTCTTTGTCTAAATTCGTAAATCTGTTTATCAATTTAATGGATTAAGCAGCTGTTTCGACTTCGAAATTTGCAGCCCATTCATTTAAAATGTCTTGATAAGGCTTAATGAAGTTTTCTTCCGTCCATTTACCTTGTTTAACTGCAAGCTCACCACGTTCCACACGGTCATAGACCACACGTGTAAGTGAATAATCGCCATAGCTTAGACTTGGTTGATACACCACACCTGCAGGAGAGTTGGTGTTGTAAATTTCAGGACGATAGATCCGTTGGAAACTTTCCATGGTCGCAATAGCACTGATCAATTCAAAATCAGTATAATCACGGACTAAATCGCCAGCGAAATAGAATGCTAATGGTGCATTACCACCTTCTGGTTTAAAGTAGCGTACACGTAAACCCATTTTGGCAAAATATTCATCGGTACGTGAATATTCATCATTTTTGTATTCCACACCCAAAATAGGATGTACGTTGGCTGTACGGAAATACGTTTTAGAGGTTGAAACGCTTAAGCAAATGACAGGTTGTTTTTTAAATTCTGCTTTAAATACATCTGAATTGACTAAATGTTGATAAAGCTTGCCATGTAGATTGCCAAAATCTTCAGGTTTTTCACCTACACCACAACCCAATTGTGGCAATACCACGCTGAAGTCGTAATCACGCACATAAGATGAGAAACTATTGCCGATCATGCCTTCAATACGCTCACCTGTTTGATGGTCAATCACAACACTTTTAAGTGTTTCAATAAATGGGAAAGTTTGACCATTACCTTCAATATCAATTTCCGCAGAAATAATGTCAATCTCAAGTGAATAGCGATCACCTTTCGGGTTATCAACGGTTGCCAAGCTATTAAAACGGTTGTTGATCATCGCAAGGGTACGACGCAAGTTTTCTTCACGGCTTTCCCCACGTGCCAAATTGGCAAAGTTTGTGGTTAAACGTGTGCTTTCTGCTGGTGTATAATTCTCATCAAAACGGATACGTTTAATTGAACACTCAAATGCTGTACTCATGGAGATTGCCACCTAAAAATTTTATAAAAAGCTAAATTTCTGAATGGCTATATTTAAACGTGAATAAGAAAGTGAGTAAAACGATATAAATTCAGCTTAAGATGAGAAATACTCATCTTAATAAATTAAAGATGCTGAGGATTTTTAGTTATTCAGTAAGCTAAGCGGCTATCTAAAATCTTTATCTGAAATTGGTAATGTTTTTTGCAACTCTACCAAAGATAATAAATCTCCAACTATCAAGTATGTGTAAATAACATAACGATCAGCTTCTTGCCTAGAAGTAATAATATCATGAGAACCTTTCTGAGCAGCTTTGAAAATAGCATCTAACCGCTCGCCCAAATATTTCATCTGTGAACCAACGATTTCCTCAAATCTTTTAGAGTCTGACTGCTCATCAACATATGCAATAATTCGATTTATATAATTATCCACACCTAATTTAATAATTTTAGTTTTACCATTGTCTAAATTAATAGTCTTATCCTCTCTAGCAGGATAAATCACATCAGCAGTATCTTGTAATATTCGCCTACAACTATGAACAGCATTTGACCAATCCTCTGAATTTTCGGACGTTAAATTCTCATAAACAGATGCAAATTTTTGTGCTGATAATGGTACTAAATCTCCAATTTTTCCGTCTACAAACTTTCTTGTTCTAGAAAAAATATCTGACGTAATTTTTGAATATTTTAGCTCATAATATTTATTAGACACGTATTCGTATACAAAAGCTTGTCGTTTAGTTAGAAATTGAGAGTTCGTGCTAATACCATCTCTTAAACTCTTTCTTTCTAAAAAATTACTAGTGCCACCTGATGAAACAAATTGATTCGGATTAGCTGAACTTATTGAAACATTAGGATCATGTGCAATTTTTAGACTATCCTTCATTGCTTCCAATTCAATCTCCATCGCTCCGATTGACCCTAACTTAGCTTTCTCTACGGTTTTTCCTTCTCCATCTTTATCTATAAAAACTCTTCCAGCTTTTTTACATAAGTCCCATATATCGGGTGTTAAACCATTTGGGCTTGAAGGATAACCACTACTTTCAAAGATAAAAATTCTTTGGTAATCGAATTCATTTAGCAATCTTGCCAATCTACTCGCCTTTAATGCGCAATTAGATAAAGAAGAGGTACTTAACTCAATATTACTAATAATTTCTTCACTTAATTTTAAAGCTTCATTCAATGACTCTTGATTAACTTGCAATGTTCTGATTCCAAAGCATTATTGTAGTTATTCTCTTATATACTTTAGTTCTTATTAAATTTCAATTAGTGAATTTCTTTCATCTTAACCTTAGAAAATATCAGTATATCAAATCCTTACTATCTAATTAAATCGTTAAAATATAGGGTTTAGATTTAAACCCATATAACTATGTCAAACAAACTTGAACGTCAGAAATTGACTCTCCCAGCAGGTCACGACAAGCTTCTGCTTCACTCCTGCTGTGCACCATGCTCGGGTGAAGTGATGGAAACCCTAATTGAATCAGGCATCGACTTTTCGATCTTTTTTTATAATCCCAATATTCACCCTGTCAAGGAATATGAAATCCGTAAGGAAGAAAATATTCGCTTTGCAGAAAAACATAATATTCCTTTTATTGACTGTGATTACGATACAGACAATTGGTTTGCACGTGCCAAAGGCATGGAAAATGAGCCAGAGAAAGGTATTCGCTGTACCATGTGTTTTGATATGCGCTTTGAACGCACTGCCCTTTATGCAGCTGAAAATGGCTTCAGCCTAATTAGTAGCTCATTGGGTATCTCTCGTTGGAAAGATATGAAGCAGATCAATGATTGTGGGCATCGTTCTGCTTCACATTATGAAGGTATCACCTATTGGGACTACAACTGGCGTAAAAATGGTGGTGCTGTTCGTATGCTTGAAATCAGCAAGAAGGAAGAATTCTACCAACAAGAATATTGTGGCTGTGTATACTCCTTACGTGATACCAACCGTTGGCGTATGAGCCAAGGTCGTGATCGCATCAAATTGGGCGTGAAATTTTATTCGAATGCCATGGATGATGAAAGCTAAGCTTCAGTCGCCAGATACCAATTTTTCCAGGAACTGGTTCCACGGACTTCAATGGGTACAGTTGGAATCAGTTTTTCTTTTAGAACGTCAGTCTGTCCCACGGCTTTGGCAAGTCGGGCTTTCACAGAATGAATGCATTCACGATCTCCAAACTCACAGCGATCCAATGTCGTACCACCACAAGGACCATTCGCCAATCCTTTGGGACAAGTTTCAGGGCAAATATATAAAGTATCTCCTAACCTACATTGACCACAACTTTCACAACCCACGATCCCTTGCTTAGAGATAAATTCAGTTTTTAACAATGCTTTTGCTGCAGGCGCATTTTCCCAGAATGAGGCTTTAAAAATAAAATGCCCCACACCTTTGGCAATTTTGGACTCAAATAGAGCCTTGTGCATGAAATGCAATTGCTGATATTTAATAAGCTGGCTAGAGGATAGTTGGCGGGAATAATAAGCTAATTCTGGCACGAGTTCATTTTTAGTCTTCACTTGCCACAGTGCATTCCAGAGTGCTTCGAGTTCCTGTAAACCATAATGTCGATATTGTTCAATATATTTTTCTAAAAGCTTTTGCTCTTCAGGCTTATGGCATGCTGAAAGATGCACACCTGCAAAACCCAAATACTTACACATCAATATTTGTATAGCACAACGTTTATAAGCATTCTCAGTTCGTCCATCCTGTTTTTCCTGAGCCAACACTCGTAACATGTGTGGTGTAATCACAATTCCTGCGACCTTATGTTTCACCATAAAATTGGCACGTGCCAAACTAAGTGGCATAACACAAGCAAGTATATTTTGTGGGTATCGATGACGATTTAAAAAAGCCTTGGCTTGTTTTAAAGCCTCCATATCGTAACCCAACTGGGTAACGATAAAGTCTGCTCCTGCTTTAATCTTTTTGTGAAGTTTTAAATATTGTGCATCACGTTCAGCTTCAGCATATTTAAAGGGATTAAAAGCTACACCAATATGAAATCCACCATAACACTTTGCGGCCATGACCGCATTTACAGACTCTAAATATCGGGTGCGATTCGTTCCATCTTGACCATTTGTATGCCCTTTTAACTTATCACCTGTGAGAAGCAGTAAATTTTTTTGTCCCGAAGCTTGAGTTAATTTTAAGAAGGTCTCAAAATCAGTAATATCCCGACCTTTCCCTGAATAATGGATGATTTTTTCCACTGATGAAGGAAATGTCTTCGCACATTCAAGTGGTGGCAAATCACTATCGGCATGCACTCGATCTGCCAAAGTGATCGCACATGGAAATTCTGCTAAAGACATTGGTACGGCAATGCCCTTAGCAGAACTTAAATATTCCAACAAAATACAAAACTGATTGTGCTTAAAATGAGAAGCAAGCTGTGACATAAAATAAAGTTCAAATAAAAATGATTAAAGCAGGTCGCTATTATATTCGACCTAACAGAATCAGCCCGATTAATCTTAAACAGGCTGATATAGAAAATTTTAGTCAACAATTATGCAATGAATCTATTCACTACATTCAATCAGGCAACTTTCTCATTAGATTCTCGCTCTAATGTGAAATGAAATGCCTATTTTTCAAGAATATTTTGATACGACTTAATGAAGTTCTCTTCTATCCATTTACCTTGCTTAAGATTCAATTGAACACGTTCAACACCGTCATAAACTTTACGAGTTAAGAGAAATCATTATTGTGAACAGACTATTTCTCTAAGGTGATTCATCACAACATGTAATTTATAGCCATAGAACCGGCCCATTGAGCTTTTACCACGAGATGCAATTTTAGATAATGATTTATGGCGGTGAATAGGTTTGTGCAACAAAGCCTATTCTAATTAAAACTTGGATTTCATAACCATTAATTTACAGTACAACTATCAATAAAATCGCCCCACCATTGCATCATTTCCATACGCTGATTAAAATATTCTGCATGATTATAACTTGCACGGGTTTTATTTTTATCAGTATGAGATAGCTGTGCTTCAATCCAATTTGATTGAAATAAACCGGATTCATTTAATATGGTACTAAATGTCGATCGTAACCCATGAGAAGTTAATTCATTTTTAGTATATCCCATTTTTCTGATAATCAAGTTCAGGGTATTAAAATGAATAGGTTTATTATTATTTCGGGGGCTAGAAAACACATATTTCTCGCCATGAGACCAAACGAGTGCTGATTTCACAACTTCAAGTGCTTGATCAGATAGTGGAACAAAAAAATCAGGGATATCATGACCTAAAATAACCTTTCTTCTATATTGTTTAATATGTAAGGCTGGTATTTTCCATATTTTTTTATCTAGATCGAAGTGATGTGGTTCACAAAGCAATAATTCTCCACCACGGACGCCTGTATATAATTTAAATAACAGGGCTTTTTTAATAATAGGATCTGTATTAATCTGATTTAATTTAGCTAAGAAATTAGATAGTTCATCTGAATTCAAATGAGGATAGTTTTTCTTAATCTTATTGTTGACTAATATTTTATGAAGTCCATGTGCAATATTATATTCACAATACCCCATCGCTACCGCATAATCATAAATCTGATTTAAATAACTATAGGCTTTCTTTACAGGTTCTTTTACATTTCTAGATTCTATCTTTTTAATAATCTTAACTAGATCATATCTTTTAATTTCAATAAATGGGATTAGTCCAATATTTGGATAAACATCCTGATCTAAACATTTTTTTGCGAGCTGAATTACACCGCATCGTGGTTCATCTTCAAAGGAATTTTTAATTTTAAATTCTAACCACTCTTCACAAATATCCTGAAAAGTTTTGATGTATTTTTTATGCAGTGGTTTATTTTCATAATTATTAAATTTATATTCATCCCGGACTGATCTGGCCTCTTTCAAGGACATTACAGGATATTCACCCAACTTCATGCGAGGACGTTTATTTGTCCCTGCAAGTGAATAGCGGTAACTCCAAGATTTACGTCCGTTTGGTTCTACCTTCAAACTTAAGCCGTCATCATCTGCCAGAAAATAGATTTTTTCCTTTGATTTAGCTTGACGTACCTTAATTTCAGTAAGACTCATGAATTTTTAACCTAACCACAAATGGCACTGCTCAATTGAATTATAGCAAATTTAAGCGATATTCATATGATGCGTATCATACGCATCACATATTTTTATAAGTAATTGTTAAATAAAATTTATATTTAGATTGGTTATTCCCTAGTAACCAATTAATTAACCATTGATTTTGCAAGTCTTAAATTGGCATTTGAAGTGCAGCCCCATGTTATGACTATTCACATTTCTGCTCTATGATTCATGGTTACTTATTAGTTATGTTATTACGTCAGGAGCGATACAAGAATTAGGGTAACCTTATTATGGAAATAGCGAATACGAAATTACTAGCTGGCGCTTTGATAGCCCTAACTTTAACTATAGTTAGCCCTGTCGTACTTGCAAATGATAACAATGATATACGAAAGACTATTGTAGTTAAATTTGCTAAAAAAGCTCACTCTGCAAATTATTACGGAAGGATAGATGGATACAAGTATGATTCCTACAAATTTTATGCTAAAAAAGGGCAAAAGTTAAAAGTGAAGTTGACTGGAGGAAATGTTGAAGCTTACTTATGGGGTAATCAATTAAAAGACTCCATCAATCTTGGAGAATATTCTCCAGAGCTTGATGATAAGGGTATTTATATTTTACCTGCTTCAGGTGAGTATGAAATTAGAGTATTACAACCTAGATCACAGGCAAGAAAAGATAAAAAACCTCAATACTGGATGAGTATTAACATTAAATAAAGACTTGCTAGATTTTTTTAAGCTTTTATACCAGGGTTCAAAAACTATTGCCAGTTAAACGGGGCGTGATTTTTACGTATATGTTTTTATATTAGTAAAAATGATATAGATACGTAATTCATAGAGATCGTTTCAATTTAGCAATCTCTAAATACATCTTGTAACTGGCATGTTGAATCCGTTCATTTGAGGGGGCGTATTGCTTCTGGACTTCATCTAAGAAAGGAGTTTCTTCACATAATTCAAAGTACCTTTCCATCGGTGTTTTACCTTGCAAAGCTGAATGTGGTCTCATCCAGTTACAGTAATGCTGCCATTCTGCCATTCTGCCAGTTTGCTCTGAATTTCCTCTGAATCGATATCTACAGTAGCGTAGAACTCAGATTTATCAGTCTTTTGTGAGCGCTACCTTGCCATTCAGATGAGGTGAACCCGGTTTATTCGGCCTAAATTTGATCCCATACTGCATCATTTTTTCTGTATTTTTTCAACAAAGAATTCTCGTTCACGATCGGTCTGTATTCGCTGTATGGGAAAAGGCATTTCTTCAATTACACAGTTAAAAAGTCGAGTGTATTCGCAGCTGTTCGGCGTTTATATATCCTTAAAACGCGATATCGTGTGCAGTCATCGATAGATGTGTACTGATATAGTCCAGGACCCAGTTTACAGGTATCCATTTGAATTCTATCGCCTGGTAATGGACGTTCATAACAAATGTAATCTACTTTACGACGGAATTTTTTAATCGGTTTGACTTAATGGGTGGATAGTACTTTATGGATAGTCGCCAAGGACAACGAGACTCCGTGCAGCTCATTAATTCGGTTTGCAAACGTCGAGCACCAAGATTTCTAGCTGAGCGCATTTCCAATATTAAAGCTTCTAGCTCAGCATTGATTTTAGTATTTGGCGATTTTAAGGGACATTTACTATGACTACTTAATCCATCAATACCTTGTTCAGAATATCGTTTCCACCACTTGCGTAAAGTTGGTCTAGAAATGCCACATCTCCGACAAACCAGGCCAGTATTATTGGTCTCTTCAAATAATTTAACCCATACGAGTCTTTGTTGAATTTCTCTGTTCATAGACACCCATTATATTGAAGTGATGTCTATGAATCACACAGATTATCATAAGGCTTTTGAAACTGTCGCACCTCATGTTTGAATTCACCCATTAACAGAGTGCGAATTAGTCCTTGATCATGTTTGACCACATTTCAAGGAATAGTGTCCAACTTTCGGTATGCAGATTATGGTGTGGGGTTCTCTTAAAGTTTAAACCTTATTATTTTACTTCAGTAATGCTGATTGGCTGGTCTTTTACAAATTCAACAACCCCTTCACCACGTTTAAAGTGAATTGAAACTCCATTATTATTAGCTAAACGAATACCACTACCAGCAACTGTTTGCTTTAAACGATATACCATGCCTGAGTTATCAGTCATTAAAGCAGTTTCAAAGTTATCCGATGATTTCAGAAAAATTAATAAACCATTCGGACCAGAAAATTTAAGGACCTGCGTATCAGCTGAAGTATTGCTTGTAGCCTTATCTTGTAAAGTTTCAGTCTTTGGACTCGAAGTACACCCAGTCATTGCTAAAACTAACAAAGTTAAACTTAAAAAATATTTCATTTAACTACCTTTTTTATCTGTAAATCATAGGTGTATTTATACTAATTGTTATAATTTAACAATAAAACAAATATTACTTTTTTTTACATAAAAAAGCCATAAATCGCATTTTGAACCTTACCGGATTTATCGGAGATTTTTTTATTTAAGTTAGGCCACCTGACCTAACGGGTTAATCTTATCATAGTACATTGCCTCAAACTCAAAAGGCGATACATATCCCAGTGCACTGTGTACATACTTTTTATTGAACCAATCTACCCAATTTAATGTCGCTTGAGAAGCAATGCTTCTCATCTCAGGAAAGTTGGTCTCCGACAAACCCGGTACGGTTCAGGCTAAAGCAACAGAACTTTGATAATTTCTTTTGAGCTTGTCATATCGAGTAGCTATTCCTCTAAATTGCTTTAATCTACAAAACATATTTTCAACTAAATGCCTGATTTTATATAAATACCAGTCCATATGGTCATTGTTCGATTGGCTATTCGTTTTCTTTGGTATATTCGCTTTAGTCCCTGTGTTCCTGATCTGTTCACGCAGTGGTTCTGAATCATAGCCTTTATCTGCACATACCACTTTTGTCTCTTTTAAATCTAATGTTGATATTAAATCAGGTGCAACTTTAACATCATGTGTGGTTCCATCGGTAATCATGAAATCAATAGGATTGCCATGTGCATCAACAATCAAATGTATTTTTGAGGAGTTTCCTCCTGCACTTTTAGAAATAGATTGATTCGCTATGCCGGCAGAATGTTGATGAGCACGTACATGAGAGCCATCAATAAAAATCCACTCCATATCGGGGCATGAGGCTAGTAATTTGAATAATCTAAGTAACTTACCGCTGCTTGACCAACGATTAAAACGTTTGAAAATAGAGTTTGAATGACCAAAACAGCAAGGAATATCTCGCCACGGACAGCCTGTTCTAATTCTATAGAGAATAGCTTCAATAAAATTGCGTAAATTTGAGTTGTGGTGAATGGATAAATTACGCAGAATAACTTTCAACTTTTGCCAGTGTTGATCTGTCAGCATGGTACGAGGCATAGCGAATAGTAAAATTGGGTTTGGCGATTTGATTTTACTACTTCGCTATTTTTTTAAGCTAAAAGTGTCAACACACCCTACTTGTTTAATACCCCGAGGAATAATTTAATCTTGCTGTGCGTTAGTCACGTTTCTTTCTTTCAAAAGTTGATTATATCTTTCAACGTAACCGTCGTGATATTCAAGCCCTTTTGATAGGAATTTGCAGTGAAAGAATAGGCGAAACTTGTCTTAAATAATGGTAATTCCTTATCTTTAAAATAGAGAACGCCCGATGAAATTCATTAGGCGTTTACTTTAAATAAGTGTCAGCTTATTTTATAACCAGATGTACTTGTCAATCATGATTCTTTTTCTCAATTGCCTTAAAAAAACAATCTTGCTATTTTTGACTTTTCACACCATTTTGTTCAATTTGTACTGCGGCTTGCCAGCTAGGTAGTTGGCTTAAACCTGCTACGTAACGTTGGATATGGGGATAATTTTCACCTTGTCCCATATGATAAACTAAAGCATGTAGTCCAAAGCCCATCATAAAGTCAGCACCGGTTAAACGGTCTGCCACTAGAAATTCTTTATCTTTTAAATATTCATTTAAATGGCCAAATACTTTATCGAACTCAACTTGAGTATAATTTTCTAGAAATACCAACTTCGTGCCCTGCTTGGTTTCTATCGTATTAAACGTTTTTAACAAAAATGGCAGCATGGCAGAGCTTTCTGAGAAATGAATCCACTGTAAATAATCGACATAGGTAGATTCATCCATATCTGGTGCTAAATGCGGCGCAAGTTTCTGAATTAATAACTCAACGATTGCGCCTGACTCTGCAATAACTTTGCCATCCCATTCCAATACTGGAGATTTCCCTAAAGGGTGAATGGTTTTTAAAGAGTCAGGGGCCAAATGCGTGCTTGAGTCACGATAATAGCGTTTCAGCTCATAGGGCTGCTTGATTTCTTCAAGTAACCACAAAATGCGAAAAGAACGTGATTGATCTAAATGATGTAGTGTGATCATGATAATTCCTATTTTTTTAAATTTTTACAACCACTTTGCCAAAGTTTTCGCCTTTCAACATACCATTGAAAGCATTGATCGTGTTATCTAAACCTTGCACCATATACTCTTTATATTTGATTTTTCCGTCTTTCAACCATTCAGACATTTGCTGATAGAATTCCGGATACTGACTGCCATAATCATCAAAAATAATAAAGCCTTGCATGCGAATACGCTTTTTTAAAAGGGTGGAAATAAAGCCCGGTAAACGGTCTGGCCCTTGTGCTTGCTCGGTAGCGTTATACTGGGAAACCACACCACACACCGGTACACGTGCCGCAGAGTTAAGCAATGGCCATACCGCATCAAACACTTTACCCCCGACATTCTCATAATAAATATCAATACCGTTGGGAGCTGCTTGTTGTAATTGTTCTGCAAAATTTTCATCATGATGATTAATACAAGCATCGAAGCCGAGTTCTTCTACTGCATAACGACATTTTTCAGGCCCACCTGCGATGCCAACCACGCGACAACCTTTAATTTTGCCAATCTGTCCAACCGTAGCACCAACAGGTCCTGTTGCAGCTGCAACGACCAAAGTTTCACCAGCTTTAGGCTGACCAATGTCCAACAACCCCATATAAGCAGTAAATCCTGGCATTCCCAAAATACCCAATGCCCAAGATGGATGTTCAGGTTGCATACCTAAGCTTTGACATGCAGTCCCATTAGAAATTGCGTAGCCCTGCCAGCCATTTCCGGAAAGAACCCACTCGCCTTCTTTGAATTTTGGGTTTTTAGAGGCCACCACTTGACTGACTGTTCCACCGACCATCACTTCGCCGATTTCAACCGGTGCTGCATATGAAGGAGCATCACTCATGCGACCACGCATATAAGGATCGAGTGACAAGTAAATGGTTTTTAACAATATCTCGCCTTGTTTAAGTTCATTGAGTTCAACTTGTTCAATACGAAAATCGCTGTGTTTTGGCTCACCGACTGGCCGTTGAGCTAAAACGATACGTTGATTAATAACTGTTTTCACACATATAACTCCATGTTTTATTTAGAAGTATTTCTATTCACAATCAAAAATTATGATTAAAATTTCTTTACATCCATTGTAGATGAGTTATAATAAAAAACAATACGACTGGTCTATTTTTTACAATAGAGTAAATAATTAATATGAAGCCTACTCCTATTAAAAAGTCTGAAGCGAAGCGCTTACACATTCTTAACACCAGTTCAGACCTGATTTTGCATAAAGGTTTTACTGGCGTAGGATTACAGGAAATTTTACAGAGCTGTGAAATCCCTAAAGGCTCGTTTTATCATTATTTCCAATCCAAGGAAGCTTTCGGGTGTGAATTGGTACAGCATTATGTAGATAATTACCAAGTCCGTTTAAATGATGTATGGCGTAGCGATAAATCCCCTTATCAAAAGCTGATTGAGTATTTTAATTTATGGATAGAAGATCCTGAAACACAGTGTGGTTGGGCGGATAGCTGTTTAATTGTGAAACTTGCCGCAGAAGTTGCCGATCTATCTGAAGATATGCGCTCCATTATGTCCGCTGGCGTCGATGATGTAATCCAACGTATTGCTGCTTTAATTGATTTGGGAAAACAGGATCAGTCTATCCAAGCAGATACTGAGGCCTCAACGTTGGCACAAGTACTTTACCAAATGTGGTTAGGTGCAGCATTACTGAGTAAGTTGCAAAAAGATAAAACGCCATTACATCAAGCTCTGAGAGCAACTAAATTTCTATTAAAAAGTGAAGATTCATAAAAATTAGATTAAATATCAATTACATAATTAATAATTCATGATAGCAGTCCAATGATTACTTATTAATGTGTTGCTATTAGATCAATTTACAATCCATGAGTATAGCGCACAATGAATTCTCCTTCTAAAGCCCTCATGACTCGTATTTTAGTTGGTTATTTAGGCTTATATCCCACACTATTACTGGTTCTCACTTTATTAAAGCCAATTACTGAGCATCAAAGTTTCCCGATGATGGTGTTGATTGAAGTCATAGTATTAGTGCCAGTAACGCAACTGATTTCTTTCCCACTGGCAGGTTGGCTCATTACACAGCTAAAAAATTTTAAGAACTTGTTTTAAGAAGAAATTGTGCTAGCAACAGCAATCTTAAGTCGTTATTTTGCCAACCACAAAGGTTGGCAAAATAACTCATTAAGTCAATATTAATCTGCGTAAGCTGGATAATCAATATAGCCTTTTTCCGTCCCACCATACATAGTGCTTGCATCTACTGCATTCAATGGCCAGCCATTGGCGATGCGATCGGGTAAATCTGGATTCGCAATAAATGGGCGTCCAAATGCAATTAAATCGGCCAGCCCTGCCTCTAAAATTCGAGTTCCTCTTTCTGCCGTATATCGACCTGCATAAATAATCCGACCACTGAAAGTGTCTCTGACATCTTTACGAAAATCATGAGGAAGTTCTGGTGCATTATCCCAATCAGCTTCTGCAATAGATAGATAGGCAATCCCAACTTCTTCAAGTATTTTTATGGCTTCAATATAAGTCACATGTGGATCATCTTCAACCAACCCCATGTAAACACGATCTTCCTCTGTACTTTCAAATAGCGGGGCAAAACGCACTCCTAAACGATCTGCACCAACCACCTCAGCAACGGCCTGTACTACTTCACGTAAAAAACGCAAACGATTGTTTAGTGATCCACCATATTCATCTTCACGGTGGTTACTATGTGCAGAGATAAATTGATTCACCAAATAACCATTTGCACAATGAATTTCAACCCCATCAAAACCAGCAGCCAAGGCATTGCGTGCTGCTTGAGCATAGAGTTGCACTAATTCTTTAACTTCTGCATTGCTTAAAGCACGTGGCATTGAAGGATCAGCCAAGGTCCCTGCATTGGGCCCGGTCTCAATAAACACTTTAACATTACTATCAGCCCTAATAGCCGAGGGTGCGACCGGTGATGCATGATCGGGTTGCAAAGATGTATGTGAAACACGCCCAACATGCCAAAGTTGTGCAAAAATAATGCCTCCTTTAGCATGCACTGCTTCCGTCACTTTACGCCATCCAGCAATCTGTTCAGGGCTGTAAATACCGGGAGTCCAAGCATAGCCTTGACCACGTGGCTCGATTTGCGTACCTTCGGTGACCATAAACCCTGCCCCGGCACGCTGTTGATAATAGGTTGCCATCAGTTCATTTGGAATATTCTCTGGCTGAGTACTGCGCGACCGCGTTAATGGTGGCAATACAATACGGTTTTGCAAAACATAAGGGCCTAAGCTTAAGTTTTGAAAAAGTTTGCTGTCTTTCATTTCATTGTATCCAAGTAACCATGACTTAATTGATCTAAATTAAAAAAAATATCCTTCCTGTATATAGAAAAATAAATAAAGGAAAGCTATTAACTCAGGCCCTTCACCATTAAGTGAGGGTTATTTTGCTTATTGCGCCAGTTGCTCAGAGTCAGAAGTTTATTCACTGCTAAGCACCACAACAGACACTAGCTACTCTTTATTTCAACAATTGAAGTAATGCTGAGGCAGTTGCAGCAGAAGATGCTGGATTTTGTCCAGTAACCAGCAAGCCATCTACTTGAACATGTACTTGCCAATCATCAACTTTAGAATAATGACCACCGTTTTGTTTAAGCATGTCTTCGACTAAAAATGGTACAATTTCAGTCAAACCTACAGCGGCCTCCTCAGTATTGGTGAAACCAGTCACTAATTTACCGCTAACTAAGGGCGCTCCATTACTCGCTTTCACATGACGAAGAACACCCGGGGCATGACACACTGCTGCAACAGGTTTGCCAGACTGAATCGCCTGTTCAATCAGAGAAATTGAAATCGGATCTTCTGCTAAATCCCACAATGGGCCATGCCCGCCTGGATAAAACACTGCATCATAATCAGCTACAGAAATTTCGCTAAGTTTATGTGTCTGTGCCAATGCTTGCATTGCAGTTGGATCTGCTTCAAAACGATGAGTGGTTTCAGTTTGAGCATCGGCTAAATTACTTTTCGGATCTAGTGGTGGCTGCCCACCTTGAGGCGACGCCAGCGTAACTTCAGCACCAGAGTCAATAAAGGTGTAATACGGTGCAGCAAGTTCTTCTAGCCAGAAACCTGTTTTCTTACCAGTATTGCCAAGTTGATCATGTGAAGTTAAAACGATTAAAATTTTCATGTTATTTCTCCGATAATTTTCATGATTGAGGAGCATTGTTACAGGGTCAGAGCATGCCAGATACGCGCATTTAGCTTAGATGCTCATCTCGAGAATTTGGCGACTGATCTCTAATGAAACATTTTTATGTTCGCCTAGCTGTGTAAGATTATGTGATTTAAGTTGCGTAATGATGATCTCAATATCTGTCTCCCCCAGTCCATAATCGCTAAGACGAGTCGGCAATCCAAGTTGCTCAAAGAAGGCTCGAGTACGAGCAATAGCAGTATCAATACGTTGTTCTTCATCACCTTCGACAATCTGCCAGACACGAGCTGCATACTGTAGTAATTTTTCTCGCTTCTCTTGACGACGCACTTGTAGATTGGACGGCAACACAATGGCCAAGGTACGAGCATGATCAATACCATATAAAGCCGTGAGCTCATGTCCAATCAAATGGGTTGACCAATCTTGTGGTACACCAGCTCCAATTAGCCCATTCAGTGCCATGCTAGCAGCCCACATCAAATTCGCACGCGTGTCATAATCTGCTGAATCTTCCAAGATTTTCGGTCCAATCTCAATCAAAGTTTGCAATAGACCTTCGGCAAAACGATCTTGTACGTGTGCATTCACAGGGTGAGTTAAGTACTGTTCCATGACATGAATAAATGCATCGACCACGCCATTAGCCAACTGGCGCGTCGGCAAGCTAAAAGTTTTATTCGGATCAAGTACGGAAAATTGCGGAAAAACATAGGGACTGCTAAATGACAATTTGGCTTGGGTCGATTTTCTGGTTACTACCCCACCGCTATTCATTTCTGAACCAGTTGCCGGAAGGGTGAGTACACTCGCAAAAGGCAAAGCTTGGGTAATTTTATTACCATGGGTTTCTAAAATCTCCCATGTATCCCCTGTATAATTGACTGCTGCTGCAATAAATTTAGTACCGTCGATTACCGATCCACCACCGACAGCCATCAAGAAATCAATCTTTTGTTCACGAATCAGCTCTACAGCTTTCATGAGGGTTTCATAACTCGGATTCGGCTCAATTCCGCCAAATTCATGAATTTCTCTTGCACCTAATGCTTCACGCACTTCAGCTAAAGTACCATTCTTACGTGCACTTTCACCACCAAACAACATTAATACTTTTGCTTCTGTAGGCACATAGTCATTGATTTTAGCTATTGTATCGCCACCAAAAATAATGCGGGTCGGATTATAAAAGTTAAAATTCAGCATATTTTTATCCTAGAATGATCAGTTAATTGATTTGAAAAACCACCGTTATTCATCAAATAAACTTTTAAAAAATCGGACAACACTACGGCTTTTGCCTACACCATGTGCTAACTATACATAAAAATAGACCAGTCGTCTATTTTTATAAAAATTATTTCAGCTTGCAACTTTAGTGATGGTTAAACAAATTCAGGCTTGTTCTATACCGCTTTTATTATTAATGTATTTTCACGAGCGATTGTTGGATGAAAGGTATCAACACGTATGACTACTGACATGGTTGTGAACGCATTGGCTGAAACAGTGAATGGCTCATACAAAATAGCAATGATTAAATATTTTAAAAGCAGATTGGCACGGTTTAGCAGATGTACAAATGTGACAGTAAATTAGATAGATTGGTTCAATATAAAGCATGTAAATAGTTGCATTCGTTTATTTACCCTGTTTTGGATATTGCCCCATTTAAATGATGAGATTAAGCCAATAAATAAAGTAGCCCAACTTGAATAAAAAGCCTATGACAAACCTCAAAGCGTTAAAGTGCTGCCTTTCATTCAAAATTTCAGACAGCACCCTCATACATTTAAGCATCGGTTTAAGCTGGTAGTTTACTCGCCAAAACATCTACTTTTTCAATAGATGGTGGCTCTGAAAATAGCTCTTCGGCCTGAGCCATCAAAGCAGCTGCAACCTTGCCAGATAAATGCGCTTGGCGACCCGCCTCATCAGGAAATGCATCAAAAATACCAAATGTTGTAGGTCCAAGACGTAGGCCAAACCACGCAACTGTCGCAGGTTCTTCCATGACAATAGGTAAACCGGCTTTAAGAAAAGCTTCCACTTCGTCTTCTTTACCCGGTTTAGCTTCAAGACGGACATATAAAGCTGTTTTAAGCATGACTAAAACTCCATAATTGATTATAATTCAAACTGATTCTGACATTGCTAATGTATGCATGTCAGAAAGTTTTGTTGTATAAAAGTTAAAAAAAATTCCCATAGCTGAGCCAAAATTTAGGTTTTTATTTCGACATAATGCTATGAATTTATTCAAGTTAATATCATTAACATTTGAATCAAAAAATCAAGATATGAGATGATTAAATTCAATCTTATTTATATAAGGATCAATTGACTCTACCTTAGATTTATAAGCTGACCTCTTCATCTGGAAATTATATTGCTCAAGAAGCATTCAAGAACAATATTGTACATCCTCATATCTATGAAAGTTATTTAGCTAGGAATTTGCTGTGAAACTCTATATGTTTCTCTATAAAGCTCGCAATAAAGTAATAGCTATGGTCATACCCTTCTCTTAGGTTAAGTGTCAGAGGATATTCTTGTTCCAAACAAATATCACTAAGAAGCTTAGGCCTTAACTGTTCTTCAAGAAAATCATCAGCTGTTCCTTGATCGACTAAAATAGGTAAATGAACTTCAGCGTTTTTGATTAATTCAATCGCATCATAGCTTTTCCATAAAGTTTCGGTTTCACCAAGGTAGTGTGTGAAAGCCTTTTTCCCCCAAGGTACTTGGCTAGGTGCAACAATCGGTGCAAAAGCAGAAATACTTTTATACAGCTCAGGATTTTTTAACCCAATTACTAATGCACCATGACCACCCATGCTATGACCCATAATACTTTGGACTTGATTGGTCGGAAAATTCAGGTCTATCAGATTTCTGAGCTCTTCCACAATATAATCATACATTTTGAAATGCTTTGACCAGGGTGCTTGTGTTGCATTCACATAGAATCCTGCACCTTGGCCTAAATCGTAATCTGCATGATCTGGTACATCTTCTCCACGTGGGCTGGTATCTGGTGCAACAATAATGACTTTATGTTCAGCCGCATACTTTTGTGCTCCGGCTTTAGTAATAAAGTTCTGTTCGTTGCAAGTCAGTCCTGATAACCAATATAAAACTGGCAACTTCTCATCTTTGTCATGAGGTGGCAGATATATTGAGAATTTCATTGAACAGTTTAGTGCTATTGACTGATGGCGATACACTTCTTGCGATCCACCAAAAGAAGCATGTTTCTCAATTATTTCCATAATCAATTACCTATGTTGAGCAAGACCTCATGAGAAATCGAGTAAACAAAGAGTCTGACATTCTCTACAGAGAATAGTCATAAAGATTTAAAATGTAGGCAGGTTTATTGAACCTATACACGATGCCTACACAGATAGATCTGTTTTACAGATGATGTGCCGTTTTAGAGGATTCCATGCATGTCAATCATGATTCACATGCATGGAAAAGTATAAGGTCTGACGGAATTATTCGTAATGAATTACAGTACGAATCGACTTTCCTTCATGCATTAGATCAAAGGCTTCATTGATCTGATCCAAACCCATCGTGTGTGTCACAAATGGTTCTAATTGAATTTTACCTTTCATTGCATCTTCAACCATTCCTGGAAGTTGCGAGCGACCTTTTACGCCACCAAAGGCAGAACCTAGCCATTTACGACCAGTAACCAGTTGGAATGGACGGGTAGAGATTTCCTGACCTGCGCCAGCTACACCAATAATTACGGATTGTCCCCAGCCACGGTGTGCACTTTCAAGGGCTGAACGCATCACATTCACGTTACCAATACATTCAAATGAATGATCTACACCCCAGCCAGTCATTTCGACAATGACTTGCTGGATTGGTTTGTCGTAGTCTTTAGGGTTCAAGAAGTCCGTTGCACCAAACTCTTTTGCCAGCGCAAATTTATCTGGATTCATGTCAACCACAATAATACGTCCTGCTTTAGCTTGACGTGCGGCTTGTACGACTGCCAGACCAATACCACCTAAACCAAAGACCGCAACACTATCACCTTCTTGTACTTTAGCCGTGTTGTGTACTGCACCGATACCCGTTGTGACACCACAACCCAGTAAGCAGACATGTTCGTGATTGGCTTCAGGATTGATTTTAGCCAATGATACTTCTGCCACTACCGTGTATTCACTGAACGTTGAGCAGCCCATATAGTGGTAAATCGGTTGACCATTGTAGGAAAAACGAGTGGTACCATCTGGCATTACGCCTCTACCTTGAGTTTCGCGAACGGAAATACACAAGTTCGATTTTCCAGATTTACAGAATACGCACTCGCCACATTCAGCGGTGTAAAGTGGAATTACATGATCACCTGGTTTGACGCTAGTCACGCCTTCACCAACCTCAACTACAACGCCAGCACCTTCATGTCCGAGAATAGCCGGAAAAACGCCTTCAGGATCATCGCCAGATAAAGTAAATGCGTCTGTATGACACACACCGGTATGGGAAATCTTGATTAATACTTCACCTTTCTTCGGTGGTGCAACATCGACCTCAACAATTTGAAGAGGTTGACCAGGACCAAACGCAACAGCAGCACGTGACTTCATGGAATAATTCCTTATACAGATCTATTTTAAATATGATTTTAGAATCTTGGCGATTTCAGCCAATTCTTCTTTTCGTTGTTGTTCTGTGGTTTCACCTGATACTAAAGTGTCCTTTAAATGAACCTCCAGCATTTCATTCATTAAACCATTAATAGCACCACGCACAGAGCATATTTGTTGCAGAATTGCACCACATTCCACATTGTCTTCTAACGCTTTTTCAATCGCTTGCGTCTGACCTTTGATCCTTCTGACGCGTAGAAGAATCTTTTTTTTGTCTTCAACCTGATTAGGCATCAGACCTCCTTATTTGCTAGCTTTTATACTATAGTACCCCATAGTATAAAAAAAGCAATATTTTTTATAAATCGAAAATCAAAAAGCTCTTTAGCGAAAATTTTCTATCCCTGTTTTTAGTTTTTTTTAAATTAACATCGTAGAGCTGATGCTAAAGTCACAAAGAATGGGACTTTTAGCTCCCATTTTTTATTTTGGCTCATGTTCTTTGTGATGCTGTGACCTTTTAGAATTATGTTTCAAATTTTAGCCACTTTGTAGATATTTTGAACGTTTCAAGCCTTGAAAATACTACCGACAGTTTAGATTAAACTGCCTTTACAGACTGTACTAGAATATTTTTAGTGAGCGGATAATATTTATTATTCATTATTTAGGAATTATCAAATCCTATAAATATCATTTATTGGATTAATTTACTTTGGTACTGTGCATATCATCCCCCAGTTAAGAATAAGGAATAACTATGAATAAGATGATGAATGCTCTTATCTTAGAAAATTTTGGTGATCATGAATTTAAACGTGTAGAACTCCCTATACCTCAACCTGAGGCTGGGCAAGTTCTAGTACGTATTCATGCTAGTGGTGTAAACCCTATTGATTATAAAATTCGTCTTGGTGAAGCACCATATGCTATGCCAGAGCTTCCTGCCGTGTTGGGAACAGATATGGCTGGGGTTGTAACTGCTATTGGTGAAGGTGTCACTCACTTCAACGTCGGAGATGAAGTTTACGGTCTGATTGGTGGCGTTCGTGGTCTTCAAGGATCTTTAGCAGAATATGTTGTAGCAGATGCTGATCTGATCGCATTAAAGCCACGGAATATCTCTATGCGCGAGGCAGCAGTACTACCATTGACGTTCCTCACCGCTTGGGAAGGTTTAGTGGATAATGCTAAGGTCCAACCAGGGCAAACTGTACTGGTTCAGGGTGGTGCTGGTGGCGTTGGTTATATGGTGGTTCAGCTTGCAAAAGCACTTGATGCAAATGTTTGGGCGACTGGTCGTACAGCTGATCAATCACTGATTTCAGAACTCGGTGCAACACCTCTCGATTACACAACAGCATCTTCCGATGACATTATTGCTGCAAGCCCTGAGGGTCAAGGTTTTAACATTGTTTACGACACTGTGGGTGGTCCAGTACTAGAAGCTTCACTTTCAATGACAACTCACTATGGCCACATTACCAGCTGTGCTGCATTTGGTAATCATAATTTAGCGAGTTCATCTCTACGGTGTGCCACACTGTCTGGCGTATTCGTCCTATTGCCGATGTTAACAGGTAATCGCCGTTCTCATCATGGTGATGTCCTTAAGATCGCGACTCGTCTCGTTGAGGAAGGTAAACTGCGTCCTATTGTTGATCCTCGTCATTTTACTCTAGATCAAGCGATTGAGGCTCATGATGCTGTTCAAGATCGCTCTGCCAATATTAAGGTCGTGATTGATGTCATTTAACGCACTTCAGGCCAAGACTTGGCGCTTCAATTCTATTGGAGATACAGATGTTCTGACATTAGAAACACTTCCTGTGGCTTTACCAGCCGCAGGAGAAGTTCTAATCCAGATGAAAACGATCGGACTCAACCGGGCTGATGTGATGTTTCGGCGTGGTACTTATATTCAAAAGGCAGTATTCCCCTCTCGTCTGGGATATGAGGGAGCAGGCGTAGTTCTGGCGATAGGTGAAGGTGTACGCCAATTTTCTCCAGGAGATGCAGTATCGATTCTTCCGACTGACAATCTAGCCAAATATGGGACATATGCGGACAAGCTTCTGATTCCAGAAACTTTTTTAGTTCACAAACCCGATAGTTTAAGCTGGGAAGAAGCTTCCTCAATCTGGATGCAGTATTTGACGGCTTGGGGTGGTGTAATCCATGCTGGTGGAGTTTCGAAAGGAAAAACAATCTTGATCACAGCAGCTTCAAGTAGCGTAGGACTAGCTGCGATACAGATAGCTGAAGCAGCGGGTGCTAAGGTCATTGCAAGTACACAGACGATAGAGAAAAAGCAACGTTTACTGGATCTCGGTGTTAAAAATGTTATAGCCAGTGAAGATGAACCAGATTTGTATGAGGCGCTTGTTTTACGTTTAGGTGGAGAACATCTTGATGTCGCCTTCGATGCTGTAGGAGGGCCACATATTGAACAGATTGCAAAAGCGATGTCTGTAGGAGGAACTATGGTTATGCATGGTGCACTTAGCCCTGAGATCACACCATTTCCTCTTAAAGTTGCATTACGCAAGAGCTTAACCATGCGAGGTTTTTTGTTCCTTGAGGTTCTCCATGACCCTGTTTTAAGGGAGCAAGCCAGACGATTTATTCTTAGCAGTATAGGTGCAGGATATCTTCGCCCAGTGATCGACCGTTGCTTTGACTTTGAGGACATGCATGACGCTCAGCGCTATCTTGAATCAAATCAGCAAATAGGAAAAATTGTAGTTACTCTAGATACATGATGGTCTTATCTGATTCAGGTTTCTATATGGCCCAGCACTTCCACTAAGTAATCAAACAATGCTCGGATTCGCAAAGGTGTCGGGCCCCGCTGTGGACGATATAAATACAGGCGCCAAACGGGAGAGGTTTCCTCATGAAGTATCTGAATGAGCTTACCACTCCTAAGCCACGGCAAAACTAGAAATCCAGGCATGTGTCCGAATCCAACTCCAGCGAGAATAGCTTGAAATTCAGCTTCTAGATCATCTGTAATAAAACGAGGCTTTGATGGCGTGAAGCTTCGACTTTCGGTGAATGTCCATGGCCAGTAACGCCCTGTTTTATGATCGAATAGTGCTGTTAGAGGGTATTTATCTAAGTCAATAATTTTTTTAGGCATTCCAACCTTATCAATTAACTCTGGCGTACCCACAGAATAAAAGTTCACTTTAGCCAATTCCCTTGCCACATATCGATTGTCCGGCAAAAATCCAAATCTGATCCCGATATCTATCCGCTCATCGATCACATCCGAGTGTGAATCTGTTAGCACACAATCCACGACAATATCTGGATAACGTGTGGCAAATTCTGCTAGTGCGGGTACTACCAATTTGCGCCCTAACACAGACGACACAGTAAGACGGACGGTCCCACGCATTTCATCTCGTTTTTCCTTGGTGTCTTTTACAAACAGAGCATCAATGGATCCTACCGCAAAATGTGCTTGCTTTGCCAGACGCTCACCATCAGCGGTAATTTTAATTTGTCGAGTACTCCTGTAAAACAGAATCTCTCCGCGCTGCTCTTCTAGCTCTTTTATTGCCCGTGTCACTACCTGCGGGGAAATACCCAGCTGAGTGGCTGCCTCTTTAAAATTTCGAGACTCTGCTGCGACACAAAAGATACGCATCATTTCCAATTTGTTCTGCATGTCCAATCCTGTGTTATGGTAATTATTCCGTAAATAGGAATTCTGAAAGATAATATTATTCATTTATTATACCTAACAAGGCTGTAATACTTAATCCATCAAATATGATTGACAGATAAGTTGAAGGTTACTTGTATGAATAATATAGAAAATAAAGTTATTGTTATCACAGGTGCAAGTAGTGGTTTAGGTGAAGCTACTGCTCGCTTACTTGCTAAAAAAGGTGCAAAGGTTGTACTTGGTGCTAGACGTACTGAAAAATTACAGGCTATTGTTCACGACATTCGTGCTGAAGGTGGTCAAGCTGAATTTATTGGTATGGATATAACCAAACCACATGAAGTACAAGCACTTATTGAAAAGGCATTAAGCGCATTTGGTCAAATCGATGTATTGGTAAACAATGCTGGATTAATGTCTATTGCACCATTAAGTGAGCTAAAAGTTGATGAATGGGATCGTATGATCGACATTAATATTAAAGGTGTTCTTTATGGTATAGCAGCTACACTGCCTGTTTTCCAAAAACAAAACTTTGGACACTTTATTAATCTCGCATCTGTTGCAGGGTTAAAAGTATTTAGTCCAGGAGGTACTGTTTATAGCGGTACTAAGTTTGCTGTAAGAGCCATCTCTGAAGGCCTTCGTCATGAAGTTGGGGGAACAATTAGAACGACGACTATTGAGCCTGGTGCAATTGAGTCAGAACTAAAATTCGGTTCTTCTCATAAAGAAAGTTCAGAGTTTGTTACTGATTTCTACAAACAAGCCATACCAGCTGACTCAGTCGCTCGAGCAATTGCTTATGCAATTGAACAGCCTGCGGATGTAGATATTAATGAAATTGTTTTGCGCCCAACGAGCCAAGAGTTTTAATGATTGAATAACATAAAATGGGAGCACTTCGCTCCTATTTTTACTATATTTTTTTAAAGTTAAGGACAAATCTATGAAAGCCGTATCGTATGTTATCAATAACCATGATGATTTTAAAAATTCATTGGTAGATATTGAAAAAGCGAAGCCTACGCTTAAGGAGCGTGATGTACTGGTAAAAGTTCAGGCAATCTCTGTGAATCCAGTTGATACCAAAGTGAGAAAAAATTCGTCTGAAGCAAATAATCGTATTTTAGGTTGGGATGCCGTTGGGGAAATTATTGAAGTTGGCTCAAAAGTTACCGCGTTTAAAGTAGGAGATTCTGTTTGGTATGCTGGCGATTTAACCCGAGATGGTAGTAATGCTGAGTTTCAAGCAGTCGATGAACGAATTATCAGTCTTAAACCAATTACAGTATCTAATGCAGAAGCAGCAGCATTGCCATTAACTGCAATAACGGCATGGGAAATGCTGTTTGATCGATTTCAAATTTCAGAAACAGAAGTTGGCAGTATTTTAATTATTGGTGGTGCAGGCGGTGTAGGATCAATTGCTATCCAACTCCTAAAAGCAAAAACAAATCTGACCGTTATAGCAACAGCTTCACGGGAAGAAACGAAATCTTGGGTGGAATCACTTGGTGCCGACCATGTCATTGATCATAGCAAAGATTTAAATGCACAAATCGAGACACTAGGCATTGAAAAACCAAAATATGTATTCTCTACAAATCATACAGAAACGTATATCAAGCAAATAGTTTCTCTGATTGCACCACAAGCCAAGCTTGGATTGATCGATGATCCACAAACATTTGATATTATGCCATTTAAGACTAAATCTATTTCTATCCATTGGGAGTTGATGTTCACCCGTTCAATGTATGAAACCGATGATATTGAAAAGCAAGGTGATCTATTGCAACAGGTTGCTCAATTAGTTGACCAGCAAAAAATTAGAAGTACCCTCAACCAAAATCTAGGCAAAATTAACGCTGCAAACTTGGAGAAGGCGCATAAGTTACTTGAATCAGGTAAGTCAAAAGGCAAAATTGTACTAGAAAACTTCTAAAACAAATTAAAGGTGAAATAATGACTATTTCAGTAATTGCGAACTTTAAGGCAAAGTCAGATCAAAAAGAGACGTTAGAAGCGCTTTTAAAAAGTGTAATAGAGCCTACGCTTCACGAAGAAGGATGCTTGAAATATGAGCTTTATATTAGCGAAAATGACTCGAGTAGATATTTCTTCTTAGAAGAATGGCGTAGCAGGGAGGATTTAGATATCCATATAGCGTCTGATTATATTCAAAGTTTATTTGGTAATATCCAATCGCTCATTGAATCCAGTGATATTGTAGAAATCAAAAAAATATAGCTGTATTCGGACATTATGATGAAGTATTCTTCAAAGTAACATAGGGACTTAGAAAGTTAATATAAAAATGGGAGCTCTAAGCTCCTATTTTTTAATTTTTTAGTAGTAACCTAGGCTTCAACAAATTATGCCCCTAAGGGGAGCCACCAATACCCTGCATTTTGACAACAATGTCATCGTTTAGAGGCAGCAAATTTACGAGCATCAGTCGGTACAACTGGTGATTCATATGATATTGCTTTGGCTGAAACGGTGAATGGCTTATACAAAACAGAGGTTATTGAATATTTAAAAGCAGATTGGCTTACTCTCAAGCCTTTGATTTTATGTGAAAGCATATAAACTGAAAAAACAATAAATGTTCATACTGGAACTTTAGATATGAATCCATGAAACATTTATGAGTAATAAAGTTTCATACTAGCTTATGACCCTTACACGTTTGCCATAGGTACGCCTACCTGTACCAGAACAAACTGGACACCATGAGTTATTGTGAAATAAGTTTTGAAAAGTAGGATTCCATTTATGCTTCTTTTCACATTGCACATCAAGCTTCTGACGTACATTGATGTATTCTGTAGAAAATAAAACACCGCCTTTACTTTCTATAAATTCCTTAACAAATTCATAGGTATGCGCAACATCTCTATTGCTACATTCATTACACCAAGATTTTTTATGTATATGAACGGCAGGAGTGGCATAAAATTCATGGCCTTTTTCACATCTATATAGGAGTTTAACAGTCCTACCTAGATATTCTTTTGAAAGACATTCTCCTTTATGCTGTTTCGCATAGTTTTGACACCATTCAAGATTGTATTTAGGTAAGGCCATAGATAAATCCTTTGAGCAATCTAGTATGAGAATTTATTGCTCAGTATGATACTTTAATACTTAGTATGAAACTTTTTTACTGCCCCACATAGGCTTTTTGATGTGGAAAGGTGCAGGCACAACTGGCTTAGACTTTGCAAACTTTACTAAATCCTTTTTAGGCATTATTGGTGTAGGTGCGGCTTTATAATTCGCAATAAAATTTAGTCTGCCTAAAGCATTTGTGTTTCCCGCAATCGCTATTTTATTGGTTGCTTGCTTGTTCCCCGCATTAAATTATTATGCTCTTGAAGCATCTGAAAAGTCATTTAACCAAACAACCAATTTTTTAAGTCAGCCAGTACATAAGTTTTCAGCAAATAAAATAACTGTACTTTGGGGCATGTGGTACATGAAAGCCCTATATTTAGCCATAGCAGGTTTAATTGGCTTTGGCATAGCTAAAGCTTTATATCCTGAAGTGATTTAAAAAAATTGGATATTTTTATTTAGAAATTACATTGTATGTTTACAACATAAATTGAGATATATAAAGATGACCCATTGAAATGGGATTAAAAAAAATACTTTATTTTTAATATTATAATTATATGTAGTTCAACTAATGGTGTGATAGGTTTTAGTTATAAACTTATTCATTCAGGAATTATATTGCTGAATGAATAAGTCTAATTGATTTATTTATGCAACCCAACTATTCATTTGATTCATTTGATTCATTTGATTCATTTGATTCATTTGATTCATTATTTTTAACTTGTTTTTGTTTAGAATTTTCAACTTTAGAAGCTTTTAAATTCTTTTCAAGAAATAACAAGCCGCCATCTGCATAACTAAAACTTGCGATACTAAAGAATGCACTAATTAACAGTAATTTAGTACAAAATTTATTTTTGAATAGCATGTTTATTTACTCTCATTTAATACTTGTTAGATATTCTAACTTTAAAGAATTAACACCCAGAGGACTCATAAATTACATTCTTGTAATTTTAAAATGTCTCAGGATGGTGTTTAAAGTGCGTGTGATAAATAGAAGTGTAATACAGGAAAATGGTAAGGTTTATCAGCCTAGTCATCTGTCCATTATGTAGAAAGAGCAGCACTTTAATGTTTATGCTGTTCCAATGTATTACATTCCTTACTTTCTATTTGTAACGTAATTTCAGTAATACTATGATTATGTTTTAGAACGTCTAAGGCCTTTTGATAGAGCTGATCTGGATCGCTATTAGGAGCAACCAAATGAGCAGTTAAATGAATGTTTTTTGAAGATATAGCCCAGACTTTCAACTGATGAATCCCTTCAACACCCTCTAGCATCAATAAATCATTTCTTAACGACTCAATATCAATCTCATCAGGAACCCCTTCAAGCAAAATATGGATACTTTGTTTTAATAAAACCCAAGTTCGAGGTAAAACCCAGAAGCCAATTAACACAGCGATTACGGTATCTACCCACATCCACTGGGTAAAATAAATGACCACTCCTCCGATAATCACGCCTATCGATCCCAGTGCATCACTAAGGACTTCTAAATATGCGCCTTTCACATTTAGACTTTCTTGAGCACTCGCAGAAAGGATTTTCATTGAAATCAAATTTATGACCAAACCAATGACTGCGACAATCATCATTCCAACACTTTGAATTTCAGCAGGATGCGTAAAGCGTTGGTAAGCTTCATAGACAATATATATCGCCACCACAAAAAGCATCACTGCATTAAACAGAGCCGCTAAAATTTCGAATCGCTGATAGCCAAAAGTTCTTTTATCATCTGCGGCTTTTTTACCAATTTTGATAGCAGCAAGAGCAATAGCTAATGCGGCTACATCAGTAAACATGTGAGCGGCATCAGACAGTAATGCTAAACTTTGGGTAATAAAAGCAGCGACAACTTCTACTATTAAAAAAGTAGTCGTTAAACCCAAAGCAAACATTAATTTCTTACTATTTCCTTCAGTAACAACCGCATGGCTATGATCATGATGTTCTGACATAAAATTTTCCTTATTCAATCCATGATTAGCAGAGATACTTGAGACAGGCTCAATATCTCTGCTAAAAATTGCTTAATCTAATGGATTAAGAAGCTTTCTTTTCATTCATCCAGCGGTACAGTACGGGCAATAAAACCAATGTAAGCAGGGTAGAGGAGATAATTCCTCCAATAACCACTGTTGCTAAAGGTCTCTGTACTTCTGCCCCAGTTCCGGTTGCCAAAGCCATCGGGACAAACCCAAGGGACGCCACACAAGCTGTCATCAGCACAGGTCTAAGACGCAAAATTGCACCCTGCCACGTTGCATAATAAAGGTCATATTGTTGTCGCAACTCTTTGATAAAGGTAAGCATGACTAAGCCATTCAGTACAGCCACCCCCGATAGTGCAATGAAGCCAACCCCTGCTGACATGGATAATGGAATGTCACGCAACCACAACGCGATTAAGCCTCCACATAAGGCAAACGGTACACCACTAAAGACCAGTAAGCTTTCTTTGATATTATGGAATACAGCCATCAATAAAATAAAGATCGTCAACAATGCGAGCGGAACCACCAATTGCATACGCGCTTTTGCAGACATCAGATTTTGAAATTGACCGCCATAATCTATCCAATAACCGCTTGGTAATTCCTGTTTGGATAACGTGCTCTGAAGCTCTGTTACGAATGAGCCTAAATCACGTCCTTCTACATTTGCAGTAATAACCACTCGACGTTTACCATTTTCACGGCTGACCTGATTAATACCCAGGATATTTTCAACGCGTGCCACATCTTGCAGTTGGACTAAACCACCATTCGGCAATTGAATAGGAAGTACCGCTAACTGTTCAGGACTACGCTGGGATTCATCTAGACGGATGACAAAATCAAAACGCTTGTCTCCCTGTAAAATTGTTCCAACATTCTGGCCACCGACACTTGTAGCTACCAGATCCTGAATTGCTCTTACCGACAAGCCATATTGTGCAGCTCTGGACTTATCCACCTCTACATTCAACAAGGGTAAGCCACTGGTCTGTTCTACATTAACGGCTGTCGCGCCTGAAATTGAGTTAATTTTTTGAGAAATTTTATTCGCTTCGCGATTTAGAATCTCCATGTCATCACCAAATAATTTGACACCCACATCACTTCGCACCCCTGAAATTAACTCGTTAAAGCGCAGTTCAATGGGTTGCGAGAACTCACTGTTATTTCCCGGCAATGTCGCTAAGAAAGTAATCATTCTTTGGCGAAGCTCATCAATCGTTTGTTTTGGATCAGGCCATTCATCATGAGGTTTTAACAGTACCACGCCATCTGAAATGTTGGGTGGCATAACATCTGTGGCCACTTCTGCTGTACCGGTACGAGCAAAGATCGCTTTAATTTCAGGAAATTCTTTCAACAGTAACTTTTCAGTATTTTCCTGCATTCTCAGTGACTGTTCTAACCCTGTACTTGGGGAACGCATTTGCTGAACAGCAAAATCACCTTCACCCAGTTGAGGTGCAAACTCGCTACCTGTTTGAGTGGCTAGCACGCCCGTAAGCACTAAAATACAGGCAGCCACAATAGTCACAAATAAACGAAGCTCATAGGCTTTATCTAAAAGCAGTTCATATTTGGTTTTAAGCCAATGCATCCAGCGACTTTCGGTTTCCTTGACTTCTCCAGTGACAAATAGGGCAACTGCGGCTGGCACAAAAGTGACAGATAAAATCATGGCCCCAATTAAAGCCAGTACAACAGTCATTGCCATAGGATGGAAAAGTTTGGCTTCTACACCCGTCAGGGTAAAGATAGGTAGATAAACCACCAAAATAATTAACTGTCCAAAAATCAGAGGACGACGCGCCTGTTTTGCAGCCAAGAAGACTTCTTTAAATCTTTCAGAACGGCTAAGTAAACCACCTTTCAGCTTCTGAGCTTCTGCTAGCCGACGGATACAGTTTTCTACAATAACCACTGCACCATCAATAATAATACCGAAGTCCAGTGCCCCTAAACTCATCAGATTTGCACTAATCTTCTGCTCTGCCATTCCCGTCAAGGTAAACAGCATTGACAGTGGAATAACGCAAGCCGTGATCAGCGCAGCACGGAAATTACCTAGAAAGAGAAATAAAATAACAATGACGAGGATTGCACCCTCAATCAAATTTTTCTGAACGGTTTTGATCGCCCGATCAACCAAATGCGTACGGTCATACACAGTCTCAATCACCACACCTTTAGGTAGCGATTGCTGGATCGATTGCACCTTTTCATCAATGGCTTGAGCAACGGTACGGCTATTTTCTCCCATCATCATCATGGCAATACCCAATACAGTTTCTTCACCATTATAGGTTGCAGCCCCTGTTCTCAAGTCATGACCAATTGAGACATTGGCGACATCTGCCACCCGAATCGGATAGCCGTTTTTATTGGCAATACTGATGTTCTGGATATCTTCAATCGTGTTTAAAGTGCCGGGAACACGAACCGTTAGCTGTTGTCCATTTTTCTCAATATAGCCAGCACCACGGTTTTCATTATTCTCTGTTAAGGCAGTTTGTAAATCAGACAAAGGAATTTGCAATTGTTGCAATCGGTTCAGATCCGGGGCAACCACATAGGTTTTATTAAAGCCACCAATGCTGTTGATCTCCGCAACGCCTTTTACGCGCTGTAATTGTGGCCTTACAATCCAATCCTGAATTTCACGTAAATCCATAGCCGAATAAGCGGTCCCATCCGGTTTTTTAGCATTTGGTTCGGCTTTAATCACCCATTGATAGATTTCACCTAAACCTGTCGAAATAGGTGACATGTTAGGTTGCACATCTTCAGGCATTTCTCCCATTGCTTCTTGCAAGCGCTGGTTGATAAGCTGTCTGGCCCAGTAAATATCCGTGCCATCTTCAAAAATGATGGTCACTTGCGATAAGCCGTAGCGTGAAATAGAACGGGTTTGTTCCATTTTCGGCATGCCTGACATGGCATTCTCGATTGGATATGTAATCCGCTGTTCCATTTCTAAAGCCGTAAAACCATTGGCTGAAGTGTTAATCTGCACCTGAGTATTGGTAATATCTGGTACAGCATCAATCGGTAACTTTTGATAACTATAAATACCAATAGCAATCCAAGCCGCAATAAACAGCATGACCCAGATTGCGTTATGGATAGAAAACTGGATCAGTCGATCAAACAGTCCTTCAGGTTTTACCGATTCGTGGTCTGGAATTTGAGGAGTTTCAGTGCTCATGTGAAGCCTCTCCTTTTTCCAGCTCGGATTTCAGTAAAAAACTGCCTTGAGCGGCATATTTTTGTCCCTGACTAAGCCCACTCACCACTTCAATCCATTGGCTCTCCCCAGATGATTGCCCTAATTTCACAGGTTGCGGACTGAATTCAACTTTTTGTCCATGCTGAGTGGCGACAAAAACCACATCTTTTCCATCGACATTCTGAACTGCGGACTTAAGTACCCGTAATGCGGTACTTTCACTCCGTTGTTGCAACTGTACGTTCACCATCAAGTTTGGACGTAATTCGGTTGCATTCGATTCAACTTTTGCTCGCACCTGAAGACGACCTGTTTGAATATCCGCTTCAGTATTTAAAGTCTGAATAACAGCTTGATAAACCTTTTCTGTTTGCAAGGATTTAAATTCGATCTTTTGATTCGGGGCTAAGCCCATAATTTCAGAATTTGGAACAATAAACTCAAGCCAGAGTTGATCTAACCGGTCTATCGTAAAGAGTTGATCGGCTAACTGAACATTTTCCCCGAGAACCAAATCCTTTTTACTGATCACGCCAGAAATAGGAGCTTTCAAAATATAGCGTCCGTTACTGGCATTCACTGCACCAAATGCACTTAAACGTGATTGGGCCGCTTGAACCTGAATTTGTGCCCGTTTATAGCTGTTATAAGCACGTTGATAGTCCTGTTTTGCTGAAATGCCCTGTGACCAAAGCTGACGCTCACGATCATAGTCTTGTTTCGCCAGTTCAAGGTTGGTTTGTTCAATTTTAAGATTGGCCTGCTGATCAACTAGATCAGGAACAAGCAACGCAGCCAAAGGCTGTCCTTTCTGAACTTTTTGACCGAGTTCTACATAGACATTTTCTACATGACCACTAAAACTCGGTGAGACGTGCGCTTGCTGGTCAGTATTCACATTCAGTTTGGCAGGATAAGAACTTAATTTAACCACCGGGCCTTGATCGACCGCTGATAATTGTATGCCCTGTTCCACCAGTTGCTTGGCAGTCAGGCTCACACCTTCTGCATGCTCTTCGGTTTCACCGCCATGTTCTTCTCCGCTTTCTTCCTCTGCATGTTCATCTGATGTTTCCGATTTATTCTTACCAGTTAAGATCAAAAAAATACTGAGGAGTACGGTAGCGCCGATAACCAAACTAATCAGTAGAGGTTGAGAGATTTTTCCGCTCTGTTTTTTTAAGCTGTTTTTAAGATCGAACATGTTAATTTCCCCCACCAATGACAGGCATGGCCTGTATGTCTTGCCATAAGTTTTGATTGATTTGTGCAATAGCATCTTTCGACATGACTTCACTTGGGCTAATGCCTAAGCTCAAACTTTCTGCTTCAATGGCCTTTTGCCAGCCATCCCGTAACAACTGGACTTTACGCAGACGGATGTCTTGTAATTGAAGCGTGGCTTGCTGAACATCGGTTAAAGCAAACTTGCCTGCCAAGAAACCTTGTAGCGTCTTACTTTGAACTTGAGTCGCCAAAGGAATTTGAGTCTCGTCAACGACTTTGAATTGCAGCTCTAAACCCTGCAACTCGGTTAAAATTGTGCCTATTTGCAGCGCATTTTGCTTCAGATAAAACTCTTTCTGACGCTCTAATAAGTTCATTTTTTCTTGCGCGATTTTTATGCCATTTTGCTGACGATCGAAAATATTAAGCGGTACACTGACTCCGACTACTAATTGATTTTGTGTGGAGTTTTCCAAGGATTGGGTGCGGTTGACACCTAGGTTTAAAGTGGGGTTAGGACGTGCCTTTGCCCTTAGTTGATCAACCGTTGCTTGAGACTCTAATACCAGTAAAGCTCGATATTTCTCAACGTAGTTTTCCGCTAAATATTCTTGAACCTGTTCATGAGTCGATTTTGGCCAGAGCTTTTGTGAAGAGAGGTTTACCTGCAATGACTTATCAGACGTACCCCATAAATTTGATAATTGTTGGGTGGCCACTTGTACCTGTAAGTCTGCCTGTCTAAAAAGACGGATATTTTCAGCATGGCTTAAACGTGCGCGATTTACATCTACTTGGGCAATACTGCCTGCATTAAAGCGCTTTTCGATTGCTTGAAGGTTTTCTTGGCTCACCCGAAGTTGTTCATTGACAATGTTTTTTTCAAGTTCAGCAATGGCCAGTTGTGACCATACATATTTCACTGCAAGCTCAATTTGTGCTTGATAAATCTTCTGTTTCAGCGCTGTTTTATCTGTAGAGAGACTGGCTAATTTTTGGTTTGCTCTTCGCTCACCAAAAATATCCAAGGGTTGTGATATGCCAATGGTAAGCTCTTTTTCATTATTTGAACCAAATCCCGTTTGTTCAACTGACAGTTCAGGATTTTTAAACAGCTTACTTTGCTGAAGATTCGTGGCATTAATGCTGTTTTGCGTTTCCCAGAAATTTTGGGACGCTTGATATTGGTTAACCTGCTCAATAGCTTGCTGCAGCGTTAAATCTTGAGTACTGGCGACTACGGAAGTACTGAAGCTGATCATTGCAGATAGCAAGATACCGCTACCTAAGGCTGACCAGGATAAATTCAGGATGGAGGTATCCTGATGTAATTTGTTTTTTGACATGAAAATGCCCCACGCATAATGAAATTAGGAGTGGTGGGCTTTTATAAGACTACCCCACCAATAGTAGGGGCAAATCGGGAGGCGGGGTTAATTGATCCAGATAAGGGGGTTTATAAAAAGTTATTCCCAAATAAGTTGGGGTAATGCCGGTCTCAAAATTAGCTTTAAGCTTCAGATCATCGGGTGGGTCAATCTGAATCACGATTGTATTTGAGAAATGACTGCACTTTTCGTTAAAACAAACCTTCTGACAATAGTCATAGATTTCTTTATAGTTTTCTAGGGAATAAAGTGCTTGACGAGGACTATCACTCTTTTCGTCTAAATCGATTGGATTAGAGAGTATTGAATTGGGTATGTTTGGCATTTCATGCAGACAAGCAGCCTCTGCCACACTCCAAATATTCTGGAATGTGAATAAGAGTACCAATATCTGGATTAGAAATGTTTTTCTCTTCATACACAAATCTGTATTTAAAACACCAATCGGAAGCTAACCAAAGCTATCTAAGATCTGATCACAAAATTTAAGTCACCTTAATCTTTTTGCAGCCTTAAGTAAAGATATACAGAGTTTTTGAAAAAGCATAGGTCTAGATAATCAAGCTAGATTTTTTAGAACTCCACATTGGTCAATTGTACATAAACCATCACAAGTACCTCTTAAATCAGATAATTGTTCAATAAGCTTTTGTTGCTTGATTATATTTTCTCTGATAGCACTGACATGTAAGTCAATTAATTCATTCACATCTGAACAATTTTTCTTGGGATTATCTTTATAGGTGAGTAATTGACGAATTTCATTCAAACTCATATTTAAAGTTCGGCAATTCAAAATAAACTTAATTCGCTCAACATAGCCTATATCGTAAAGGCGGTAATTTCCTTCCGTTCTTTCGGGTTCCGGAATTAAACCTTCCTTTTCATAAAACCTAATTGTTAATACTGAACATGAGGTTTTTTTAGAGAGTTCACCAATTTTTAAATGCATTGAGTTAGTATTTCCAAAGATTCTTGACTCTATAGTAACTATAGGGATTCTAATATTCAAAGTTTATAATTTTTTTAATGGGTATAATTATGAGTGGTTGTGGATGTAGTAAAGAAACACCATGCAAAGATAAGAAATCTCAACAAGAAAATCATCCATCAATTGCAGAAGCAAACAATTCAAAGAATTGTAATAATACGCTTAGCTGTTGTGGTGAAGAGGAAGAAGAAAAATCTTCATCTCCTTGCTGTAACACTTCAAACAGTTGTGAAGATACCGCTCAATCCTGTTGTGGTTCTGATCCCAAAGAAAATTTAAGCACTGAAGACGTTTTAAAAAATTCGCACTACATGAGTGAATACTTAGTTCCCAAAATGGATTGTTCTGCGGAAGAACAGATGGTTCGTATGGCGCTATCTTCAATTGATGGTGTTCAAAAACTCATCTTTGATTTACCTAACCGGTCTTTAAAGGTTCTACATAATCAAAAAGATGAAAATATAACTACCAAACTTGAAGCTTTGGGTTTTGGTGCAAAGCTTGTGAAGACTGAAACTTATATAAGCAATCAACAGGCTAAGCAAACAAGTACCTATACCATTCCTAAAATGGATTGCTCTGCTGAAGAGCAAATGGTCCGTATGGCTCTTGCAGATATTGAAGCAGTTAAAGGTCTTACTTTTGATCTTCCCAATCGAAAACTGAAAGTCTTCCATAATGAAGGGATTCAGCAAATTACGGCCAAACTTGAAGGACTGGGTTTTGGGGCGAAACTTGATGAAACACAGCTTTCTTCAGGCGATATACCTAATGAACCTGATCCTGTGAGACAAGCTAAAGTACTTAAACTGTTATTAGGCATTAATGCTCTACTTTTCTTTATAGAATTCATCAGCGGAATTATTGCTGCGTCTACAGGATTGATTGCTGATTCTCTAGATATGTTTGCCGATGCAGCCGTTTATGGTATTGCGCTATATGCCGTCGGAAAAGCTGCGAAATATCAAATAAAAGCAGCCCATTTCGCAGGTTGGATTCAGTTATTACTTGCTGTTATCGTGATTGTTGATGTCATTAGACGATTCATGTTTGGAAGCGAGCCAGAATCAACGCTCATGATTGTTATTGGCCTGCTCGCACTTATAGCTAACGTGACATGCTTATATCTTATTTCTGGTCATCGAGAAGATGGCGCACATATGAAAGCCAGTTGGATTTTCTCGGCGAATGACGTTGTCGTAAATATGGGCGTTATATTTGCCGGTGTACTCGTGGCGTGGACGGGATCAGCTTATCCAGACTTAATCATTGGCATACTGGTTTCTTTATTCGTACTTAATGGTGCCCGAAAAATTTTGGCTTTGAAGTAAGGGCACTGTTGCAAATAACCACGAATGGTAAGCTGAAGACTGTTTTAGCTAAAGGTGCAGCATATGAATCCTTTCCATGGTCGGCATTTTCAGGGCGAAATCATTCTTTGGGCTGTGCGCTGGTATTGTAAATATGGCATTAGCTATCGTGAACTGCAGGAAATGCTGGCCGAACGGGGTGTGAATGTTGATCACACGACTATTTACCGTTGGGTTCAACGTTATACGAATCTAAAAATGGGAGCCTATAGCTCCCATTTTTATTGTTAAACTTTGAATCCTATATGTTTTCCTGTTGGAAGCTCTACATCAATACGGAGCTTCCCACCCATTGCCTCAACATACTTTTTCATGGTTGAAATCTTAAGATCATTGCCACGATTTTCTATTGCTGAAAGCGATGGCTGTTTTATTCCCAAAGTTTCAGCAAGCTCTTTTTGAGAAATTTCGAGTTCTTCACGAATAAGATGAAGCTGATTTTCTAGCAGTAATTCATCAGCCATTTTTTGAATACGGGCTTGGCTCTCTGGAGAGCGGCTAGCTAACAATTCTTGCAGAGTCTTAGCCATTAGATTTATCTCCTAGGGTAGTGAGATGAAGTTGGTATTGTTCATCTGCAATATCCAGCATGTCTTTATAAAAACGCTTTTTACCGCCCTTATCAGCAATACATAGAACAATAGCCTGTCGTAAGGGATCAAATGCGAAGAAAGCTCTTAAGGGTCTACCGCGATGTTGAACACGCAGTTCTTTCATATTGGTAAATTTAGACTCATACACAGTATCTACTAAAGGACGGCCTAAACTCGGTCCCTGCTGCTGTAGAACAACCAGGGCAGTTAGGACCTTCTCTTGTGTAGGTTCATCTTGCTGTTCAAGCCACTGATTAAATAGATCTGTCGTAATGACTGTCCACATACCACAATATAGATTATAGTCTATATTTTAGGGGCATTATGTTTGTTTTGCAAATGAGAAAGGATAGGCAATAAAAAAGCCCGACATTCTGTCGGGCTTTTTCATATTGGGTGTTTAGGTATAACTCCTGTCGTACCTCACGTCCTGGTGTTGCACTTATCATTATTGTTTTATGTGTTGGAACATCCTGTTCTCTATGTACCCATCATAAGAAAATTCCAGTATGCCGGATAGCCGCAAAGGGCCGAGATTGATGTGAGCTAAAGCGTACAAAATAGCCTAAATTTTATCCACAAAAAATGTGGATAATTTTGGACATTGAGGCATTGATAAAATTTGAAAAACCTCAAAATTGATTACTTTTAAACAAATTTATTGGCAAGAACTATCAAAACCGCTCATAAAAAAGCCGACTTGTTTCAAAATCGGCTTTTTGCGGTTTTTAAGATCAGGATGAATTTTTAAGTTATTGATATTTATATTAATATACAAGTGTATTGCGTATAAGCGCCATTATGTTAAATGGGGGGATTTATGAATTCTGAATATATCTTTATATGTAATAAATATTGACAAGTATTATTGATAATGAGTATATCTTCTCATATAAGCACAAGTATAAGCAGAGGAAAACTATGGACGTTCTATTTTCCAATTTTTTAGATAAACCTGTTTGGATGTGGATTTTCTTTATCCTTATTGTACTTGTCCTGCTTATTCTAGATCTTGGAGTATTTCATCGTAAGGTAAGAGAGATTGGTGTTAAAGAAAGCTTAGCACTATCAGCATTTTATATTACATTAGGTTTACTTTTCGGCGCATGGGTGTGGTGGTATCTCGGACCCACGGCAGGGATTAACTATGTAACCGGTTTTGTAATTGAAAAATCATTAGCGATGGATAATATCTTTGTCATTGCAATGATTTTTTCATATTTCTCGATACCAAGAATTTATCAGCATAGAGTCTTATTTTGGGGAATTATAGGTGTAATTTTTCTAAGAGCTATCATGATTGGCGTGGGCGCAACACTGGTCAGCCAATTTTCATGGGTTCTTTATATATTTGCAGCCTTTCTTATTTTTACAGGGATAAAAATGTGGCTAAGTGTTGATAAAGAATATGAAGTCGGAAATTCTCCTATTTTGAACTTTATTAAAAAAAGATTTCGTGTCACTGAGCAGCTTCATGCAGAGAAGTTCTGGGTGAAAAAGATTGATCCAAAAACTAACCAATTAACCTGGTTTATGACACCACTTTTTCTAGCCTTGATCATGATTGAATTTGTAGATCTGATCTTTGCAATAGATAGTGTTCCTGCGATTTTTGCGATTACGACAGATCCATTTATTGTTTATACTTCAAATATTTTCGCAATTTTGGGATTACGTGCTTTATATTTTGCCCTATCAGCAATGGTCGACCGCTTCCATTATTTGAAGTACGCATTAGCAGTATTGTTAGTCTTTATTGGATCAAAAATTTTTATAGCTGATGGATTAGGTATAGCAAAAATTCCACCGCCAGTCTCCCTTTCGATCACGTTCATCATCTTGTTTACAGGAATTCTATACTCTCTTTGGAAAACAAAAGATCAAAGTACTCATAGGTAAAAATTACAATCCTTTAAATAATTAATAGCTACCAATAAAACAGTGGCTGTTAATTATTCTGATTATAAGTTTTCCTAAAATTAACATAATACACCTTATACGAAAGGTGTTCTAATTTTCCTTAGAAATCAATGCTGTAGTTTCTAGTTTATAGCCCAATCACACCCGATTGGGCTTTTTTTATGATTTTTCATGTTTCACGATCAAAAAACAATCAATGTTCCACGGTTTTATTTAGCTTTGGCGAATAATCAATGGATGCCATTGAAGCCTTTTAGGTCTTCCGTTTTCTCAAAAATGAAGTCTCTACGATCCAGGATTAGGCAGTTTTTATGGCACTGTTGCAAATAGGCTGACATGATAAGCTAAATATCTTATTTATTTCGAGATACAGCAGATGAATCCCTTCCATGGTCGGCACTTTCAAGGTGAAATCATTCTTTGGGCTGTTCGTTGGTATTGTAAATATGGCATCAGCTATCGTGAACTTCAAGAAATGCTCGCTGAACGAGGTGTGAATGTTGACCACACCACAATTTATCGTTGGGTTCAGCGTTATGCTCCAAAAATGGAAAAACGCTTACGCTGGTATTGGCGTAATCCTACAGATTTACATTCATGGCATATGGATGAGACTTATATCAAAGTGAAGGGGCGATGGACTTACCTGTATCGTGCAGTTGATCAACATGGTCATACGATTGACTTTTACCTTTCCGCTAGACGGAACAGAAAACAGCCTATTGTTTTTTAGGAAAGATCTTCAATACGGTGAAAAAATGGCAAATTCCACGGGTCATCAATACAGATAAAGCAGCGACCTATGGCCATGCTTTATCACGGTTAAAGCGAGAAGGAAAATGTCCAGTAGATATTGAGCACAGGCAGATTAAGTATAAAAATAATGTCATTGAATGTGATCATGGTAAGTTAAAGCGGATCATCAGGGCCACATTAGGATTCAAATCTATGAAGACGGCTTATGCCACAATTAAAGGTATTGAAGTCATGCGTGCACTACGTAAAGGACAAGCATCGTCATTTTATTATGGTCAGCCTCAGGGTGAAGTGTGTCTAATCAACAGGGTTTTCGGTCTCTAAGTACTTTTTAAAGGGAACATCATCGACTCAAATCTCTATTTGCAACAGTGCCCTAAAAATTACGCTTCTCAACTTGAGTGATACAATTTTGTGATACATTATTGTATATACAAATTTGAATGTTTTTTATGGAACAGTATTTCGAATGGGATGAGGCAAAGAATCGAAAGAATCAGAAAAAACACGATGTCTCTTTCGAAACGGCAAGCCTTTTTTTTGAAGATCCACTGAGGATCTCAATCCAAGACAGACATACCGATGGTGAAGAACGTTGGCAAACCATTGGAAAAGTAAAAGGCGTACTAATGCTGTTAGTAGCTCACACCATCTTTGATGAAGATGACTGTGAAATCATACGAATCATTAGTGCAAGACAGGTAACTAAAGCGGAGCGAGATAAATATGAGCATGGTTAGATACTCACGCAAAGAACTGAATGAAAAATTCAGCGACAAGCAAGATGCTGAAATTGAACGCTTGCTTGCTAAGGGAACGGTTCCTGACGATCAGCTAGATCTCTCAGATATTCCTGAAGTTGCCGACTGGAGTAATGGTGTACGCCAAAATCAATTCTATCGTCCAGTGAAGCAACAGACTTCCATCCGTTTAGATGCTGATGTACTTGCATGGTTTAAAGCTCAAGGCAAAGGCTATCAAACACGAATGAATGAAATTTTACGGGATGCCATGCTAAAAGAATTAAAAAATCATCAATAAAAATGGGAGCTTAGGCTCCCATTTTTGACTGCGTATAAGGTGTATTATGTTAATTTTAGAGAAACTACTAAATTATATTGAGTTGTAAATAGTTGAAATTCCGTTAAGATATATTGGATTAAATTCTATTCCTAGATAGCATTCGTGTTGACTCATCTCTCCAAAAAACTTTGGTTTTGTTTTCTTATGGTTTTTGCCATAGGATGGAGTAGTGTGTCTGTTGCATCAGTAAAGATAATGCATATCAATATGCAAACTGAAATGAGCCAAGATCATTGGTTAGATCAAGCACAGCAAGTCACTCAACATGGTATTAATCACGAAGTACAGACGAATACCGATTGCCATAATCATTTAGCTATTAATCAGAATATAGATCACAAAAAGTGTCAGGAATGTTCTAGCTTATCCTGCCAGACACAGATCTCATGTCTTCATTCTTTGCAAAGCTCGCTAGATCCCCTAGATACCTTCTATTCTATAGATCAGCCTAATTTTTATTACCTCAACCAATATCTAAATGGGTATTGGCAAGAAATTTCACGTCCTCCTAAAACTTAACCAATTTTTTTAAAATTTATTTATTTTTCAAAAATTAAGGTTAAGTTATGTCTCATAAAATTAGTTCGTACCTATTAGCAGGTATTTGTTTTGCATCGTCGCCTTTGGTTTTTGCCGAAGTGCGTGAATATCAGCTTGTTATTGATGAAGCAGTGGTCAGCCCAACTGGAAAGCCTGTAAAGCGCATTACCGTAAATGGTCAATTTCCTGCGCCTTTGCTTGAGTTTGAAGAGGGTGATGAAGCCATCATTCGCGTGAAAAATAATTTAAAAAACCAAGATTCTTCTATTCATTGGCACGGACTGTTGTTGCCGGGCATTATGGATGGTGTACCAGGATTTAATGGTTTTAACGGTATTAAGCCTCAAAGCGAGTATGTTTATAAATTCAAGATTCGCCAAAGCGGGACTTATTGGTATCATGCTCATTCTAAAGGACAGGAACAAGACGGCTTATATGGTTCTTTTGTGATTTATCCAAAAGGTAAAACACCATTGGCAGCACATGAAAAAGCTGAACGTGACTATGTGGTGATGTTGTCAGATTTTCATGAAAAAACCAGTGATCAAATTCAGAAAGATCTTAAAATTTCAGCTGAATATTATCAAGATCAGCGTGAAACCTTGGGTGATGTTTGGAAGCAGGTTAAACGTGATGGCATAAAAGCGACATGGTCTGACCGCAAAATGTGGAATCAGATGCGTATGCTAAAAACCGACATGTCGGATGTTACAGGTTATACCTTCCTCATTAATGGCAAAACACCTGAACAAAATTGGACAGGAATGTTTAAACCGAATGAAAAAATTCGCCTACGTTTTGTGAATGCATCTGCGATGTCTTTCTACGATGTCCGTATTCCTAACTTGAAAATGACTGTGGTTAGTGCTGATGGTCAGCCTGTGAAACCCATTTCTGTAGATGAATTCCGTATTGGTACGGCTGAAACTTATGATGTGATTGTGGAGCCAAAAGGTGGACATTATCAAATTGAAGCTGAGTCAATTGACCGTTCAGGTTATGCGATTGGTACGCTACACAATGAACTAAATCCTGTGACACACGGCATTCATATGCCTCAGCCACGTCCACGCTCGCTTTTGACTATGGAAGATATGGGACATGGTGGTGGTGATCATTCAGGAATGGATCATTCGAAAATGAACCATGGCGATATGAAAGGCACGGATCATTCACAGCATAGCGCAGTAAAACCGACTATGGAAGATATGGGACATGGTGGTGGTGATCATTCGAAAATGAACCATGGCGATATGAAAGGCACGGATCATTCACAGCATAGCGCAGTAAAACCGCAAAAAAATGATCAAGTGGTTTATGGTTGGGCAAATGCCTCTACACCTGCAGGTAATAAAGCCTTGCAATATAGCGATTTAAAATCATTAGAGCCGCAAAAAGATACTCGTGAAGCCAGCAGTGAATTGGTCGTGCGTTTGGGCGGTACTATGGAACGTTATATTTGGACCATTAACGGTAAAAAATTTAGTGATGCTGAGCCGTTAAAAGTGAAATATGGCGAGCGTATCCGTATCAAATTTATTAATGACAGTATGATGGCGCACCCGATGCATTTACATGGCATGTTTATGCAGTTGGAGAATGGTCAAGAGTCGGTAGATATGCCGAATAAACACACATTGATTGTACCACCGGGTAAAACAGTGACTGCTTTATTAACTGCGGATGAGTTGGGCGAATGGGCAATCCATTGTCATTTGTTGTATCACATGAGTGCGGGGATGATGAACAAGTTAATCGTGGCGAATGTTAGCGATGAACAAGTATCTACAATGCCAATTCAAGGTACAAATTCGACTCAAACTCAACAAGTAACTGAGCAAAAAGGAGCTGAACATGCACATCACTAATTTTGTATTGAAAGCGATTTTTTCTGTTGCGGTATTGAGTTTAACGACCTTAAGTGTGGCGCACGAAGGGCATCATTCAACTACTCAGAATAATGGGAAAAATATGCCATCAATGAATCATCAAGCCATGTCTGAGATGAATCATTCACAACATTCTGCACAAGAGCATGCACAACACATGCAGATGATGGGGAAAATGAACCATGGTCAGATGAATCATGCACAACATCAGGCAACATCTACGGTTAATCATTTACATCATGTACCAGATGCGAATACTCAGCAGAGTTCGCATTATGATCATCGCTCAGAACACGGTGCGCAAATTTATGCGATTACGACGGTGGATAATAAGTGGTTTGTCAATGAAGATGGCACAGGCGGTTTAAAGTCAGAGTTTGAAACCCGTATTGGCACAGATGAAAATAAGGTTTTTATTAAAGTTCATGCCGATAAAGAAGAATCGCATGATGCACATTATGATGCCAAACTTTTATATAGCCGTATGATTTCAGACTTTTGGGATGCACAGATTGGTGCACGTTATCGCAGTGAAAAAGTTGAACTCGATGATCATCGCAAAGACACCGAAGAAAATGTTGATGCAGTGATTGGCTTACATGGTATGGCACCATATTTCTTTGAAACTGATGCTTATCTCTATGCAGGAGAAGACAGTTATGCGGGCTTTAGCCTAGAAACGGAACGTGATTTTCTGATTACGCAAAAGTTGATTATTCAAACTTATTTAGAGTTGGATGCGATCTTTAGTGATGACTCTAAATATGCGAAAAAAACTGGTTTAAGCAGAGCAACCGCAGGGCTTGAAACTCGCTATGAAATCAGTAAAAAGATCATGCCGTATATCGACATTGCCTATGAGTATTCAAAAGGTAATGATGAAACGTCGTGGCAAATAGAATCAAACTCTGAGAAAGGTTGGTTATATGGAGCTGGTGTTAGATTTAGATTTTAATTAATTTAATGATTACTAAATAGCTTTATTTAAATAAAACTCTAGCTTAATGTGACCGGAAGCAAAATGTTAACTTATTTTGCTCCCTCCCTCCCATTTAACATAATAGAGCTTATACGAAATGCTTTTGTTAGAACCCATTCAAAATGTCTATATTCTCACCAATAAAAATGTCCACTTTTAGAATATGCGCTTTTGCGATTTTCTTATCGGACGGTTTAATATGTTGGTGTCTATATCGGATAAACTAATATTCTTTGCATTACGTCTACTGATAAAAATATGTATAACGTTCATCCAAGTGAAAAACTAATTCACGCTTTCCGCCAAAAACCTTATCAGGGATGTTGTCCTACTCAAGCAGAGTTTTTATTTATTGGCTTAGATGCCAATTACGCTCCCAATATTGAAGAACAAAAAATATTTTCTAAAATCATTGAATATCATGAGGATGCTATTTCATTTTGGCAGAAATACAATGTACATCATCCTTTTTTATTAGATGGATATAAAGGAGATGGGCGAAAATATCATAAAGAATTTTCAAAAATTAGACTTTCTTGCAAAGATGCTTCTCGTATTTCATTTATCGAGCTTCTTCATCTTCCCACAACTGGTAGAAATGATTTGAAAAGCTCTGATCTTGATAAAAATCATCTACAATACATTCATAAAGCCATTTTTTCAGAACACACTAAAGCTGTATTTATCTCTGATGCTGTTTTTAAATTAATGAAAAAAACATCTATATTTTCATGGATGAATGATGCTAAACAAATAGAAGGACATACTCTTAAAGTTTTTCATGAAAAAAAACCTTTAATCTATAAGCATTTACATTTTTCAACTTATGGAAAGTTTCAAGCTCAAAAAGAGGAAGAGATAAAAGCAATTCATAATATTATTCTAAAATCAAACATCAGTGATTTAACATAAAATCTCTTATATGAAATTTAGAACTTATCCCTTAAAAAGATCATTAAAAAGCTCTTTATCTTTCTGTCTATTTTCTTCTGTCTTACTTTCCGCACTTAAAAACTGCTCAAAATCAGCCCATTGATGTTTAAAAGATTCATCATTTTTAAATTTATTCAAAACCCAAGCGCCAAGCAAAATTTTCCGTCTAGTTTCATTTTTCCGTTCTTGAGCTTTGGCTTCACTTAAAAGTTTTTGCTGCTTAAGTTTAAGCTCATTCTGTTTCTGTTTTGCCTGTTCTAAGATCTGCTCTTGTTCTTTTTTCAAATACTCAATTTGCTCTTGTAGAGATAACTTCTTCTGCTGTGCTTTAGTGAGCTTCTTTAAAACTGCATCTTTCTTTTCTTGAATATCTGACATAGTATTAAACCGTGATGATCAATAATCAAACATCATCATAGAGTCAAAAAACAAAGCGAGCAATATCAAACGTAGCGAAGCGGAGTTTTCCCGGAATGAAATGAAGGGCGCACTTACCCACTTTTCATCTTCGATAGAAAAGTGGACGTTGCGACAGGGGAAACCCCTGTACCCCATGACCTCGCTTTAGCATGGTCAGCAACTTTTTCAAAGTTGCAAAAATCAAAACCACGGTATGCAGAAATTTAGGTTTTTAAAGTGGCAATTTTTCATTTGAATGAAAGCAACATCTCACGAAGTGACGGACGTTCAGCCGTTGCTTGTGCTGCTTATCGTGCCTGTGAAAAACTAGAGGATCTGACTTTTGGAAAGACTCAGGACTACACTAAAAAAAAGGGACTTGAATACAAAAATATTTATGCACCAGAACATACCAATACAAAACTTTTAGACCGTCAAACACTTTGGAATACAGTAGAAAAAAAAGAATTCAATGCCAATGGCTCAATGAAAGCCAATGCACGACTCGCCAAAGAATATATCTGTGCTTTACCACATGAATTAACAGATGCAGAACGCATAAAAATCGTTGATGACTTTTGCCGAGACTTTGTGAACAAGCACAATGTTATTGTCGATGCCTGCATCCATGCACCACATGAACATAACGATGAAACCAATAATAAAAACTATCACGTACACATGATGTTCACTACCAGACTCATCAATGAAAAAGGCGAATTAGGAAAGAAACAAAGAATCTTCAACGACCATGGTCCCGAGATCCTGAAGGACAGCCGAGCAACTTTTGCCAATGTTGTAAATACAGTATTGGAAAATGCCGGGCTAGACGAACGCATCGACCACCGGAGTTACAAGGATCAGGGCTTAGACTTTCTTGAACCCACTCATCATGAAGGGCATGAAGCTACAGCACTTCGCAGACAATATGACGAGGAACAAAAAAGACCGCTTGAAGAACGTAACACTGAAATTGTGCTACCAAGAATTGCACTTGAAAATGATGCAATCAAAGCCAAAAATTTAGATGCTGCACGAGAATACCAACAGATCATCAAGGGCCTTGATCAAGAAATTATTGTTCCAAGTCGATTAGAAGATCAGATTACCCAGCTGGAAAACGAACTTCAGTTAACCGAAGCAGAAGAAAAAGAGCTTTTAGCAGAATTAGTAAATCTCAACCTAGAAGAAGAACGCCTGCAAGAACAACAGGTTCAACAGATCGACAACGCATATGATGACTTCATTCGGTGCCAGGATATTTATGCAGAATTTGCCAATCAGTTTTACACCATTCAAAGCAATGCTGCTGATAATCAAAAGCAGATTGAATCAAATCTCACCAAGACAAAACGATGGTTAGCAGAAAACAAAAGCGATTTTTACCTACATACCAATAATTTGTTTTATGACTCTTATCATCATACTTACAGAGATATAAAAAAACCTGATTTTTATGCGACTGAAAAATCAGTAGAACAGGCAAAAAATGAGAACTGGAGAGAATACGCAACCGAGGTCGAACAACTTGCTAAAGAATACGATATTGAGAATGTTGTCCAGCGCTTAGGCCAATGCTCAGAGATACTGGAAAATAATGGGATTGAACGACCAACGATAAAACCCTCGTTTTGGCAGAAGCTAAAACGAGAGTACGTTCATTCATTCGATACCCTACATGATTTTAATGATGATATGAGTCCCCTCCTTAAAGCAAAACGGGCAGATGATCTCAAAATTGAACAAGAAAGAATGCAGCAAGTACGCCAAGCGGAAGTAGATCGCCAACGAAGAATTGAAAATGATCGCAGAGAAAGTGAATTTAGAGAGCAATTACGTAAAGAACGAGAGCAAAAAGAACAACGCTATGAACAAGAAAGACACGAACGAGAACATTTGGCATTTTTAAAACGCCAAGAATTGGAAAAACAGCAGAAAAATGAGCCTAAAAAACCAGAAAATGAAAATAACAACGATTACCGACCTTGATGAATGCTGTTTAAACGCAAAAAAATAGGGTTTTTAGCGATGTTTTGCTAAACCACAGTAGATTTTATAGTTGAGTTAAGAAAAAACTCTTAAATCGCAAATGAGAGCATTTAGCGAGTGTCTACGAGCGAACTACAGGGATCTAAATTTTCTCACCTTTTTTTCCCTGATTACAGGCTCCCCTGTGTATCAAGAACTCAGAATCAGAGCATCCCGAATGGGTGCGAACTGATTACGGTGGCTTTATGTCGAGCGAAGCGAGTGAAAAAGTTCTATGAGCGAAGCGAATTCCTAGTTGCTTTTCTTTTTTAAAAAGTCACGAAATTTTAAGCCAAAAATTGCCCCTACGAACTGAGCGAAAGCGAAGTTCAATAGAGTTTGAGCGTAGCGAAAACATAGGGCAATTTTTCCTTGCCTGGGCTTTTAATTATTTTAAAGTTTTTAAATGCTTTTAGGTAAGCTGAAAGCCTTGTAAATAAAGGCTTCTAGACTTCATATGACACCGTTTACCTTGCAATATGACACCGTTTACCTTGCAATATGACACCGTTTACCTTGCAATATGACACCGTTTACCTTGCTTATAGCACTAAAATTAATTAAGGTGTCATAGCATAATAAATAATACTGGTGCTTCATGAGAGAGTTAGTTGTAAAAGACAATGCCTTAATTAATGCAAGTTATAACTTAGATTTAGTAGAACAACGTTTAATTTTATTAGCTATTGTTGAGGCAAGAGAAAGTGGGAAAGGGATTAATGCTAATGATCCCTTAACTGTCCATGCAGAAAGCTATATCAATCAATTTGGCGTACATCGCAATACCGCTTATCAGGCATTAAAAGATGCCTGTAATGATTTATTCGCAAGACAATTCAGCTATCAAAAAATAAATGAAAGAGGGAATATTGAGAACTATAGATCCCGTTGGGTTAGTGAAATTGGATATGTAGATAATGAAGCAGTGGTTAAGCTTATTTTTGCCCCTGCCATAGTTCCATTAATTACGCGCTTAGAAGAGCATTTTACTAAATACGAATTGCAGCAAGTTAGTAATCTCAGTAGTGCTTATGCTGTTCGTTTATATGAGTTATTAATTGCTTGGAGAAGTACGGGCTCTACTCCAATTATAGAGCTAAGTGATTTCCGTCAAAGAATTGGCGTACTCGATACTGAGTACAAGCGTATGGAACGCTTTAAAACTAGTGTACTTGAGCTCGCTATTAAACAAATTAACGAACATACAGATATCACAGTGAAGTATGAACAACACAAAAGAGGTCGATCAATTTCAGGATTTTCTTTTAACTTTAAACAGAAAAAGAAGGACAGCCCATCAATAGAAAGAGATCCGGATACTTTGGGTCTTTCTTCAAAGATGACCGATGCTCAACGGCATATGTTTGCAAATAAACTTTCCGAACTTCCTGAAATGGGTCGTTATTCCCAGGGAACTGAAAGCTATCCGCAATTTGCTATTCGTATTGCTGAGATGCTGCAAGACCCTGACCGAATAAAAGAACTATACCCATACCTAAAAAAAGTGGGATATATGCCATCAAATAAAAAGGACACCGTAAATGGCTAAGTTATCACTAAGTGAAGTATCTAAAAAATTTCATGTGGATAGATCAACCATTTACAGAGCTGTACGTAATGGACGTTTATCACGCTCCAGTGATGGACAATTCGATCTAGCAGAGGTCATCCGATGCTTTGGAGAACCTGAGCAAACATCTCAAAAAATTGAATCATCTAAGCAAGAAGGTGATGAATCTACAAAAAAACTTATTGCCCATTTAGAAAATGAAGTCAAAAAATACCAAGAACGTGAAGAACGGTTAATGCAACAAATTGACCGTATGCAAACACTCATTGAGCTGAAAAGTGTTGCTCCTGCCACAGCAGCACCACAACAAGATGCTACGGCATGCGACACCGACCTACCACAGCATGCGACAACACAACAAGACAATGATAATAAAAAGAATAATGAATTAAATATTGCAGAAAATGTGGCAGTGCCACAGCAAGAAACTACGGCATACCACACCCAAACGCTACAGCATGCCACGTTGCAAAATGTGGCAGTGCCACAACACAAAAAACGTGGCTTATTTGGCCGTGTACTGAATGCTGTTTTTGATCATGACTGAGCAATCAAGGGAGAGAGCTCATGCCGAAACTGAAAGATATTGCCCTGGGCATTATTGTGGCTCCGCTGCTGATCCCGATTATGCTGATTGCATCGTACCAGGATAAAAAGGCACTGAAGAAAGAGCTGGATGAACGCCAAAAAGAAAAAGACCAGGCATCCTGATTATTCAATTGAGCTAATCAAAAGCGTGGAACATTGATTAAAGATTAAGCGTGGAACGGTAGTATTCAACAAAAAAGCCGAACTCAGCTGAGTTCGGCTTTATGATATCAATTAACACATTGAATTATATAGATATAAAAAGAGCATTTCGTATAAGGTGTATTATGTTAATTTTAGAAAAATTAATAAAAATGATGTTAATTACTAGTAATAACCCGAGCTTTAAAATCATCAATATTTTTGCTCTCATCAAAAATTTTGAAAAAATTTAAAGCGATTTGTCTTGCTTCATTTGAAGATGCTCTCCAATGGGCAGGATGAGGCATTCGAAGTACTAGAGTTTCATTATTCCAGATACGCATATTAAATTTATCTATATGTTCTCCAGCAGTTATTTTTTCATTGCTTAATAGTTCTAAGCTTTTTTCTAGTTTAGGAAAATTATTATGATATTGACCAGTGAAAAAAATAACTTTAGGTTTTAAACGTTTTATTTGTTCAGATAAATTTTGAATAGATAATTTTTCTAGATATGAGGAAATTTTTTCATATTCAGATTTTTTTCTGAGCCCATTAAAAGACTTTTTCTTATAGTCAAATAAGTAAAAATTTAACCACTGTACTGGTTCATTATGATTAACAGAGATGGTCCCACTTGTTTGAACAACTAAAAGCTTATTTATAAGTGATATTCTGCTCTAGTTAAGCTACCTTATTTTGTTGTGGTAGCTGGTCATAGTAAAACTCATCTGGAGTCATTTTGTCCAGACTCGAATGAGGTCGTTTCAAATTATAAAATTCAAAATAGGCATTTAATTGCTTTTTCGCATCAAAAACATTGCTGTAGGCTTTGAGATAAACCTCCTCGTATTTAACGCTCCGCCATAATCGTTCAATCATCACATTATCAACCCAACGACCTTTACCATCCATGCTGATTTGGATGTCATTTGATTTTAACACTTCAATAAATGCATCACTGGTAAATTGACTGCCTTGGTCTGTATTAAAGATTTCAGGTCGGCCATATTTTTCAATAGCTTCATTTAATGTTTCTATACAAAATGCAACCTCCATACTAATCGATACGCTATGGGCAAGCACCTTACGGCTGTGCCAATCAATCACAGCACATAAGTAGACAAAGCCTTTTGCCATAGGGATATACGTTATATCCGTTGCCCACACTTGATTACTCCGTTGAATATTCAATCCTTTGAGCAGATATGGATATTTACGGTGAGCTTGATTGGCCTGACTTAGATTTGGTTTACGATATAACGCATTAATGCCCATTTTCTTCATTAAAGTACGTGTATGACGTCGTCCTATATGATGTCCTTGACGGTTCAATAAATCACGCATCATACGGCTACCTGCAAAAGGGTATTGCATATGTAATTCATCAATACAGCGCATCAGCTTCAGATCTGATGCACTCACAGGTTTTGGGCGATAGTAATAACAACCACGGGAGACTTTCAGTAGCTTAGCTTGCTTAGATACTGAAATCTGAAGTGAGTCGTCGATTAACTTTTGTGGTTGAAGCGGCCCAGTTTCTTCAACACACCTTCTAAAAAATCAATTTCTAATGCCTGTTCACCGATTTTTGCATGTAGTTTTTTTAGATCAATGGGCGGTTCTGCTGGAGCTTTTGATTGATCGAAGGCTTGCGAGGAAGCTGAAAGCAATTGATTTTTCCAGTCGATAATTTGGTTTTGATGAACATCAAATTCAGCACTCAATTCAGCAAGTGTTTTTTCTGCTTTAATCGCAGCAAGCGCTACCTTAGCTTTAAAGTCATTTGAATGATTTCTTCTTGGTCTACGTGCCATAAAATACTCCATATATCGATGTTTATAACATCATTTGGGGAGCAAAATATCACTTATAGGAGTTGTTCAAATTTACGGAGCCATCTCTTAATTGCGGAGGTAACGAATATCTTGTTTTTGTTGATCATTGAAATTAGGTGCTTGAGGGACTTGCTCATCCGCAAAATATCTATTGATCCATGCATAAATACAGGAAAGACGATGTGCCCCATCAATAATGTAAATATTGCCGTGTATATCTTTCCAATACAAAATGCATAAATTGATGTTTTGATCTTCTGTGCAATCCTCAATAAAGTTTGCAATTTCTTGCACATTCCAACATTCCGTAGAACGCTGGTTATCCGCTTTAAATAAACATTTGATGATGGAATGTTTTTCAAAATCAGTCAGTGCTACTTCAAAATTGTCACGCTGCATTGAAGGTGACATTTCTTCTGGCAACATAACTTTACGCTGAATAATATTGGTCAATAATCGTGTTGGACCCATTTTTATTTTCTCCAGACAACACTGTCCTACTTTCGCTCAAGTACGAAATTTGAAAGTGTATATAGTTCGATTTGGTTAAAGCGATGAATTAAATGACCGTCAATATTCAGTCAGCGCTAACAAAAGAAACCTAAGAGAAATGGGTACTTTTAAAATGATATTTTTCATATTGTAATCTCGTTGATCAATGTGAAATTTGCCAACATCTTTTCCACGAGATGGTGGCAAACCAAATAGGGGTGGAAATACCGCTCAACGAAACGGCCAGTCATAGACTGCCCTACTTGGCCTGCCATAAAGCATTGCCATGCAGACACAAAAGAGCCACTAAAAGTGACTCTTTAGCACGTTGAGATGCGGGTTTCCACGCCCGATTACAGATTTTGCTGTAATGTAATTATCATATGGGTATCTTTTTCTTTGGTCAAACCGAATTAGAATTTTTTTATTCATTTTTAAATAAAAAAATATAAATCGATAACATATGGATCAAATTGAAAGCAAAGAACAAATCAAAGTCGCTGATTCCTAGGCCCCTTAGGTTGAACGATATATGCTTAGGCTATTTGCACAAGGAAGGATGCTATACGGCTTCTAGCAGCATATTAAATGCAAGGTATGATGTAGTCAGGTAAATGATATTTATGCACACGTAGCTGTCTTGAACAAATTCACAGAATTTGGCTGCACTTATACCCAAATTGTCACTTGAATTTAGCTCAATTAGGGTAGCGCTGTCTTTCAAAACTTTATGTAATAAAGCGTGCGTAAGTCATATTTACTTAAATTCTGATATGATCTCTAATCACCAAATATCGTACACTCAACCATGCTAGTACCCATCGCACGGCGCTTAATGACGCTTGTTGAGACATAATTCTAAAATAATCATATTTATTATGTTTCATCACTATCGGAAAAAACTGATGTTCTGTAAGGATTGAAAGCATAGGTTCATCCTCTGCCGTAAAATGCATCAATACTTTTGTTACATTACTTTCATACAACCATTTTTTTATTAACCAATTATAAGTTTCTGATTGGTTTTGTTCTAAATAATCAAATCGCTCTAAAATCTCTTGTGCAGAATTAAAATCTACAGCACTGAGTAATTCAGGCAAACGTGCTAACTTTCCTTGTGTCGATAATGGATGTCTTCCTATATTTGAACCACGTTTACCTGACGGAATGTTTGCCATCATAATTAAAGCTTTCTTCCAGGACTCAATATCTAATCGTGGCTGCCCCTGCCCAGAAATAAGATACCGCTCAATATCTTCAAACTTTTGAAATAATTCGTGTTTAATTACTTTTCCAGTCGAATTCCCTCTTTTTTGAGCATAGATGACCCACCTCTGACTTTGTCTTTTTTTGAGTACATATTTTTCGATGGTGTCTCTCAACTCATATTTTAGATTACCATTCTGTTGATGAATCGCTTGGAAATGCCTGAATAAATTACTCCGACTCATGACTCGCTTAAAAAATGCAGTATGTAAATTGGGTTGCTGTTGTTGCATGCTATAGGCATAAGTAGCTAGAAATAAGATATGAATATAATGCTTTAATGTTGTTGATTCATGTAAATGTCCAAGCACTCGACTAATCGCCTTAATCCCTTGCCCAACCTGTCCTTCATTGCCTACTAGCGTATTAAATTGCTCATTCGATGGCATCCAAGTTTGTAGCCATGGCAGTTCTATTGTCAGCGCTTTAAAATCAACCACTGTTTGCAAACACTTTAAAGTATATGCACTTGCAAACGTATGTCTTAAATGATGTAAGCTGAGATCAATATCTCCAGTGGCTTTCTTTAATATTTGAGATATTTGATCAAAAAAAGGCCTATGCTCACTGTTCTCATCGGACATTAATATTGAATCTTTTTTATTCTGATAAATATCATCTAATCCCTTTTGAATCGTCTGACTTAATAAATTCATCGGAACAACACGTTCTGATCCAAGTGTTTTTAACTGATGCTCACCATAAGGACGAATTCGGAGCATATCCTCATCAATATCTAAGGGCCGTAAATGAAGTGTCTCTGAACGGCGTACACCCATCGCCGCAGATAAACGAAAATGACGCTGAATCTCTAGACGTAAAGCAGTATCATTCACCCCAGATTCTACAGATTGTAATATTTGAACGATCTGCCGCACTTCATTTTTTGAAAAAACCTTAGCACTTGCTTGATGCGCTGTACGCTTGTGTAACTTTATACGATCATCATTTAATTGAATTAAAAAATCTCTAAAGCGATTCCACGCAGCGAGATGCTTGCGGTGTGGAAAATGCTCTTGCGTCAACTCCATCCATTTTTGAAATACATCTTCATCAATCTGGCTATCTTTTGTTAAATCTTCTGAAAACCCCAATATACCTGCACTGACGATGGCCAAATGTAGATGAATCATATTTCGATTCTGTAGACTTAACTCTTCTGCATCACAGCGTAAAATCAGCCATCGCACAAAGCACGTTAATAAATTGACTGAGTAGTGATTCGTTTCATTATTGGCAAGCTGTTTAAGCCAAATGCTTGATCTAGATTCACCTTTTAGTTGCTGAATCATCGCTAAAATATCAGACAAATGTAGTTGCTCATCGTCTATTTCTATTTCACTTTCTGGCTCAGTGCTATCTAAATTTGTGGTTAATTTTTCATATTCGAATAAGCGTAATAATTCATTTATTGAAAGATCTTCAGTCAGGACTTGGCCTGATATATAACCTGCAATCAACGGAGTGCTATTTAACATCACATTTTGCTGTAAAGCTTTCAACCATTGAGCTAACGATAGAGTTGACTTAACCCCTATTTGTTTTAAATATGTATTAAAACACTTTTGCCAAGCCGTTCTTTGTTGATTTCTTGGCTGTGCTAAAATCTCTTTTAATCGGGGCTGTAGATACTGTCGGTCTACTAAAATTAACGTCGAGACATAAGGACTTAACATTACTGTACGGCGTATCTTTGTCACAGATCTATCATTATTCACTGTCAGTTCAACGAGCCGACTATTCCCCATAGCGACTATAGGCTGATCAGAAGCAATAAACTCTAACATTGCTTGTAAATGGCTTACTCTGCACAATTGTGAATACATCGAGAGTACAACCAGCAAACGTCCTATTTCAACATCACAATTTTGATGTTCAGGTAATTTTTTTAAATCCTCCTGAATAACATCAAGTAAGTTTTGTTCTATATAACACCATGTACTAAAACTATTTTCAGATGTCAGCCATGTACGATGAGCCTTTTGAGGTAGCTGAACGAATAAAGGAATTTTCGTTTTATCGCGAATATAAGCACAATATGCCTTGATCGCTTCTGGCAAATCAATGTTTGTATTTTTAGCTAAATGTGAAGCTAATACATGTCCAAGCTCTAAAGCTACTTGTGGCTCAGGATTTTCCTCAAAAATCAACGGACAATAGGACTCATACTCTGAGTTTTTCAGCCATTCTTTTACATCATTTTCTGAATATTGTATTCTCAGCTTCGTCTCTACTTGAGCTGTTTTAGTCTCTTGGGTTAAAACAAATATTGGAATATGCTTGATTTTTAAAAAATCAAAACCTTCAAGACATTCGAAACCTAATTGTTTTTGCAAGTTTTCTTGTACATCAAGCCACTGTTGTTGAAAAGCTGATACAGGAAATACAGATAACATATCCCATGGATGACGACCCCGTATCCAGTGCCCAAGTCCAGCGTCCTTGAACCGTCCAGGTAACTGATTATAATCAGAGCGAACCAACTTCCGTGCCCAATTTCTAACTAAACCTTCAATCTGATGAGGATCACAAAGTTGCACAGCATAAGATGATAAATCAACACGTGGTTCAACTTGCTCCCCTAGCATTCCCATCAAACCACGTAAACCTTGAATCTGTTTGATCAATGCTTGCGTCAATGGCACATAACGATCGGTTGATTCATCTTGATGATGTTTATCTTGAATCAATGCCCAGCCTTGCTGACTGATCCACTTTGGAAAGGGCTGCTTAATTCCTCGTCCTGCAGTTGCAAGATTCATCCATAATGCTGTATACAATGTTAAGTTATCAAAGAGCGTCTGCCAATCTTTCTGTTCGGCAGCATGATTTATGCTCTTTTTTATTCGTGTAATTTCATTTTGTATTTCAATAATCTTTATTCCAATTGGGCTACCCACCCGCTTATTGGAAGAGTATTTATATTCAGGAATATTAATTTTTATCGTGCTTAAACAAGCAGCCCAGAGTTGCTCAAGTTGCCTCTGTTCAAAAGAGGCATAATGAATCAAGTTATCATAATTTCGACCTGATGCATTCGTCACTGCTTTAACGACAGCTAAATCACCTTGGCTATGCTCATATAACAACCGTGGAAGAATATCTCGAATGCTTTTGAGGCTGATTTCTAGCTCTTGAGGTAAACGGTTAATCAGTTCACTCACGTCACGTTCAACTGCCATATGACGTCTTGTAATCCCAAGATTTTTGACTTGACTCACCAAATCATTGAGTTCACTTGGTAAAACCAAATGTAATTCATTGGTCCATGGCACATGAAATTTAGAATGTTCTGGTTTTTTTTTGAGTGTCGGTGTCCCTGCAAACACACTTAATACATATGCAGATAAAGTATGATTATACTGAATAGCAATATTATTCTGATCTGCATTTCGACTAAAACGAGGCGCTGTTAATTCAGTAACCGAACGTCCTGTGAGTAAACTCAATATTAAAGCTAATTTTGCGCGTAAGATTAAGCTGGCATCAGTATGAGATGGTTGACAGAGCCTAAATACTTCTTGAATTGAATTTAAGGACAATCGCGATTTGGTCCAAACTAAACCAACATTTGCAGCTTCAATATGTTGAGAAGTAGACTTAGATGCATAAAGCCCTCGAATTAAATCGGATTGTTCTGCCAAAAAAAATCTAAACAAGGGCTCCAATGGTGTTTCATCTTCTTCAATCTCATCATGCTCAAATACATCAGAGACTAGACCACGATGAATTTCATCTACATCCTCTAAAGGTTGGATAGCAATACTTAATGAACCATATCGTTGCAGGATCAATTTTTTGTGCTTTAACCCTATACAGTGTACAAACTTTGGACGTTTCTTCTTATTTTTTAGAGGATTGTTTTCCCAAATTTGGGATAAAAATAGCTTTAATGGATAAAAAACTTCTTTAAATCGTTTATCTTCAGAACGATCGGACATTGAACGAATCCATTGTTCCGGTCCGTTTTGAGTGATTAAGTCTTTGACTCGTTCTAAAATATCCTCATGACTTGGATCACCCAACAGCCTAATCGCTAAAAAGGCGTTATACACACGAGATCCTTTTTGACCTTTCAGCTTTATGCTTCCATCACCCTTTAAATAACTACTATAAAGCCCTAGGGTATGTACTTTTTTTTGAAAGTGAAAGATTTGGTCTAAAAACCACCTTATTACCGTATTAAAACTCTCATTATTTTGACTTATTCCTGCTTGAATCAATAGCAAGTCACAAATACCACTGTCTCCAGTGTAGGGGCGTAATGGCGTAAGTATATTATTTCTATCTGTTGTTTCTGAGAAGAAATGTGAATATTTCTCAGCATCCTGTAATCTACTAATGATCTTTAACGTATTAAGCTCATCACGAAATTCTGATAATTCATCATCCCCAATCAATGTGAAGATTCGCTGACAAATGACAACAATGCCAGCTAAGCTATAGTGTGCACGCAACAAAAATAATGCTTGGATCAGTTCTTTTTCTTCTATATTTTCATTCTGATTAATACATTCTAGGAGCTTCTTGAAATAACTTTTCATGAACTACTCCGAATACGATAGACTCTTGCCTTCTTCAAGTCTGTTAAAGCCAAAGCAACTTCTGCCATTGGTGCCACACGAACAATTTGCTGCTGATATTTTTGATAAAGTTCCTCCAGTCGAGGTAAAAATACAGAAAAGTTAGCTAAATGAAAATATGGTTGCACAGACTTGCCCAGCTCTTTCACTTTAATTCTTTCTAATGGCAAAAGCTTCTGGGCGATATAACCAGCTAAAACATTTTCGATTAAAAAATTACCACTCACCACCGGTGATGCCCAATTAACCAATTCTTGAACAAAGGAAATCGGCAGCTTTTTCAAAAAATGCTGTGTATTTAAAAATAAAATCATTTCTTCTGGATCTAAACTCTTTAGTCGAAGTTGGCCTGCAACCACCATCTTGTCCTGTGCTTTATCCACTTTAGCCCAGTGTCTTCTTTTCACACTATCCTTTAGAGTTTTTACCTTACATAAGTCCCTATCGACAGCAAGCAGTAACTTACGATATATCGCGAGCAGTAGTAATGCTTGATTTTTAATTTTTTCTGAAAACTCCCCGCTCATTTCCTCATTGAGTAACATCATTTTCAAAACTAAAACTGGGCATGGTTTTTCAAACCTGCCTTCAGAAATTGTTAATGCATCAATGAGCAATGGTGTCATCATTTTTTTCTGCACAGGGAAGTTATTTTTAGCGTCACAATAGTAGAATAACACAGTCCCAAAATTAACAAAATTAAATCAAATAAATTTTATATTTAATAAAAAAGTATTTGATTTATATAATTTATTTACTAACTTTATTTTTATACTAATTCATCAGCGGCGATATCTTCTTCGACCGCTTCGTCCCAAAGATGGATTTGTTTGGCCGTTAAGTGTTCATTCTTCTGGGCGAACTTATGCCGTTTAAACTGCGCAAGTTCATGCTCGTATTTTTGATTGAGAATAGAGAGAGATTTAACTTTAGAATCTAATTGCTGATTGGTGACTTCAAGATGTTTAACTCTGGCATCTAATTGCTGATTTGATTGTTCCAGTTGTTGTTTTGATTATGCTAAAGACTGATGCTGCATCGCCAATTGCCGGGTAAATTCCAGCAGTTGTTCATGGGGCAGTTGGCTTAAATCAGGCAGCGTATTCATGGCCGCAGTATGCTTGAGGTCATGACGCAGAGGAAATAGAATGTTTGGAGAATAGCAGAATGGCCGAGCTTGGTTTAGAGCATTGTTACCACTTGCTGCAGACCGATTCTTTGCCAAGCTAAACCTTGGATCAGTGCTTGTAAGTGCTCCGGGCTGAGGGCCACGGTTTCACCCTGGTGAACTTTAGCCCAGTGGAATTTTCCCTGTTCCAGCCGCCGGGCACACAGCCAGATGCCCAGTCCATAATGCACCAGCACTTTCATGCGATGGTCACGTTTGTATTACAGAATAGGTAAGCACAATGCGGTTTGATATAGCCAAAGGCTCTCAGCACCTGAGCCATGACAGTATCCATACCTGCTCGCATATCCAGAGGTTGGGTAGACAGCCAAATTTCATCGATACGGATCATGTTGCAAGTGCCTTGAGTAATTCTCCTAAAGCAGATATTTCTGATACTTGCCATTTCAAGCCAATTTCTGATTTTGAGTGGGGTAAAGTAATTTGAACCGTTAACATGTCAGTAGGAGTAGGATCTAATGGTGCAGAGCAAGATAAAGCAATAAATGCAGGTTTATTCGGTAGTGGTGAGCGATCATTTCTCTAGCTTACCATCAATTAAGCGAATCCAGTTGGATAGGGGATTTGTATTCAATCCATGTTGCAAAGCGACTGAAGCAATTGAAACGTCCGGTGCTTTACAAGCCTGAACGATCTGCTGTTTAAATTCAGCACTGCATGTTCTTCGTTTTTTCTCAAGAGATGTGATGGATGTCCTAGGGTGTGTTGACACTTTTAGCTTAAAAAAATAGCGAAGTAGTAAAATCAAATCGCCAAACCCAATTTTACTATTCGCTATGCCTCGTACCATGCTGACAGATCAACACTGGCAAAAGTTGAAAGTTATTCTGCGTAATTTATCCATTCACCACAACTCAAATTTACGCAATTTTATTGAAGCTATTCTCTATAGAATTAGAACAGGCTGTCCGTGGCGAGATATTCCTTGTTGTTTTGGTCATTCAAACTCTATTTTCAAACGTTTTAATCGTTGGTCAAGCAGCGGTAAGTTACTTAGATTATTCAAATTAATAGCCTCATGCCCCGATATGGAGTGGATTTTTATTGATGGCTCTCATGTACGTGCTCATCAACATTCTGCCGGCATAGCGAATCAATCTATTTCTAAAAGTGTAGGAGGAAACTCCTCAAAAATACATTTGATTGTTGATGCACATGGCAATCCTATTGATTTCATGATTACCGATGGAACCACACATGATGTTAAAGTTGCGCCTGATTTAATATCAACATTAGATTTAAAAGAGACAAAAGTGGTATGTGCAGATAAAGGCTATGATTCAGAACCACTGCGTGAACAGATCAGGAAAACAGGGACTAAAGCGAATATACCAAAGAAAACAAATAGCCAATCAAACAATGACCATATGGACTGGTATTTATATAAAATCAGGCATTTAGTTGAAAATATGTTTTGTAGATTAAAGCAATTTAGAGGAATAGCTACTCGATATGACAAGCTCAAAAGAAATTATCAAAGTTCTGTTGCTTTAGCCTGTATATTTTTATGGCTACCTTTATAGGGTTAATTATGAACAGTAAATGTCAACAGACCCTAGTTATTTGTAGTCATAAATTTAGTCCCCACTTGTTTTTAAGTGGGGACTAAATTAAGGCTTATAGGATGAATTCATAAGGTGTGTTCAGCGAACACTTACGTTTTGAATAGATTTAAGGAATTAGGCAGACCTCATACCCAAGTTGTCACTTGAATTTGGATAACTTAGGGAAGATCTATATCTAAAGCCTTTATCCAACAGAGTCGTTTTTATCCTAGGGTCCTTACCACTTGTATTCTTTACAAACATATATCTAAAAAAGTGTAGCAAGTTGCTACACTTTTTTAGATAAGCTCTTTACCAAAAATATCATTCAGTCTTTCACGAATACTTTGAACGAATTCCGGATTATTTTTAAGTTTATGCTTCATATTTCGTTTAAAGTCATTCAGGCCCATACCAATTTCAGCAAAATCCATTTGGAATAAAGTGTCATTAATGACAATATTTGCTTGAGAGTCAGTGAGACATCCTACTTTTTTGAACCACTTCTTGAATTGCTGATAATTTTCATCATTATTAAAAATATACCAAGAACGTATATTCGTATCGAATTTCGCCCCCAATTCTTTTACGAATGCATTGTCTTCAAATGGAACATCAAGATAGATTTTTTCAATTACTGCAATTTCATCCGGTGCTTTATCAGCAACCCGATGATGCAGTTTAAAATTCACACCCACAATTGGACGGCCTTTCTTAACGGTTTCATATTCCAATTGTAGATCTGTATTTTCGTTAATTTCTGCCACTATTTTGTCTAATACATAGCGTCTAAAATCTACCCAGCGATCATATTTGGTTTCATTAATATCAATCAGTGCTTTCAAGTTTTCCAAAAGTAATGGCACTTCATAACTCTTTTGGTTGGCGTACTTGAATTCGTTTTTAATGAAATACGTATAAAGACTCATACTGGCAACAGAATCCAGGGCAAAAAGATGTTTTAGCTGGTAGGTAGTAAAATTCCCCCCAGCCAGTTGAGTGAAATACGGTAACACCTCACTGGTAAAACGAATCTGAATCGCATTTTTAGAGTCATCTTCCCATCTTAACTCACGGATAATGGGAACGACAGAATGTACTTTTTTAGTCTTTCTCTTACCATCATCAGCAGGCTCCTCAATAATAAAATGAGCCACCCGAGATGAAAGTTCTTTATAGATCCGGTCTATTGCAACATTAATTGAATTGCGTTTATTCAATCCTAGTAAATCTGCCAGATCATCCTTATACAAATAAATATAGGTTTGTTCAGTGATTTCACCATTTACCCTATTTTTCTCACTATAATTCGCAACTGCCATTGCATATAGAAGCGCCTTGTATTCATTGGCTGATAACTCGATTGGGCGAATTAAACGGTTACTGGTACTGACAACGCCATTATGGCGAATGTTGCCTATACAGTAAGGAATATAATTCGATTCTTCTTGCAATGGTTCAGATTCTGTCATAACCGTGATATTTATAATTTGACTTAGTTTTTATATACAAAAGTGGAAAAACTTTCAAGACTTTCACCACAAGATTCTAAAAGTGGAAGGCTTGTCATCAAAAAAAAGCGTTTTAGCCGGTTTTTTGCCTTTAAAGTGGAATTAAATATAATATTTCCACCCTATAGTGACAGACCTTCCACCTTTAGCCCCGAAATTACAGTTCAGAATGCCTATTTTTAGTTTTTTTCATCCGCATTCAGGTTGGTTAAGTCAGATAGAAACCCTGATGTGACGAGGCTTCCACCTTTCCGTTAGATTTGAAAGGTATAACTGCACATATAATCATCAGGAAATATCCAATAAAAATAGATTATCCACAGGTCAAGAATATACAGTGACAACCTTTCCACCTTTAAAGCTTGGTTACAAGACTTTATTAACAGCTTAAATCATTGTTTTTTAAATTACTTTTAAATAAAAATAGCAGTTTAAAAAATAGCAGTGACAAACCTTCCACCCTAGTGACAGACCTTCCACTTTACAGTGACAGACCTTCCACTTTACGGTGACAAACCTTCCACCTTACAGTGACAGACCTTCCACTTTACGGTGACAAACCTTCCACTTTACGGTGACAAACCTTCCACCTTTAAAATTCCAAGCATTTGTTTTATATGATAAAAATATGCTCCTAATTATTAATTAGCTAAATAACTAATTATTCTAATTATTAATTAAGCTAGCTTAGTTAAAGATTTATTTTTTAAGCTGTTTTACATCTGAACAAATAGGATTTATAAATTTAAAAACTATAGTAAGATGAGTGAAAGTTATTTATATTACTAGACATTCAAATACGGAAGCATCTGACACGCATGTCTGCAAAAATTATTACTGTTGCTAACCATAAAGGCGGATGTGGTAAAACAACGACTGTTGTGCACCTAGCCTCAGAACTTGCCAATCTGGGCAACAAAGTTTTAGTCATTGATTTAGATCCTCAAGCAAACGCAAGTTTACACATTGGGATCCAACATCCAAGCGAAATTGTTGTGACTACAGCAGAATTACTGGTGGGCGATATTTCGTTGTTGGCAGATGCATTACAAGAAGAAACGAACTTTGAAAAAGTATCATTAATTTATGGTTCCTTGAATTTAGGAAAAACAGAAGACCAACTAAAAGAAGAAGCTCCCCGTCCTTCTGAAGAGTTAAATATCAAGCTAGAACTGTTAAAAGATCTTTATGACTTCATATTGATTGATTGTCCACCTAGTCTTAAATTATTAACCAGCAATGCGCTGGCATCTTCAACCCATGTCATTATCCCTATCGAATCCGGATCACAATATGGACTGTATGGGGTAACAGATCTTTTAAACCATCTTGAAAAGATCAAACGTATTAATCCAAATTTAGAGCTTTTAGGCGCTTTACTGATTAAGCATGATGAACGTCAGAATGTTTGTAAATTGATTCGGGATGAAGCCTTGAAACAGGTGGGCAAAATTTTAGAAACTACCATTCCTCAAAGTACTAAAGTCAATCAAGCAGCGATTCTGCAACAATCACTTTTGAAAGTAGAAAAAAATTCAAAAGTACGTAAGGCTTTTGAAAGCCTTGCCAATGAAATTGTAGCGAAAGTTTAAACCTGAGAGCATTATGGCAAGCACCAAAGAGCTTTTAGCTCAGAAACTGAAACAGAATACAGAAAAACACCAGCAAGCACAGAAAGACAATATTAAAGAGCTGAAAGAGTTTAGACGTAATGTCCCTATTGAGGATATCAGCCGCAGTCCAAACCAGCCACGTAAAGTCTTTGAAGAGTCACTGTTAAAAGAACTGGCGGATTCCATTGATGAAATCGGCCTTTTGCAGCCCATTACAGTGCGTAAACTGGATAATCTGAAATATGAACTAATTGCAGGCGAGCGACGCTTACGGGCGCATCAGTTACTCGGCAAGTCTGTGATTGAAGCCATTATCATTGATGCAAATAATGTAGAAGCGTCTTTGTTAACCCTAGCAGAGAATTTAAAGCGTCAGGATCTGACAGATTATGAGATTTTTATTGGCCTGAACTCACTTGATGAGAAATTAAAGAAAAACAAGCAACGTTTAGCCAATTCACTGGGTTTAAATCGCGAAGATATGTACAAGTATTTAGCGTACGAAAAACTGCCTCAAGCAATTTTAAATGACCTTGATGTGGAACCAGGCCTGCTAGGTCGTACTGCTGCAACTGCATTCAAAAAATTTCTGTCGGATCATATAGAGCAACTTTCTGAGGCCGAAAAGGCTTTGCTAGGGGCTTGGGAAAAAGTAAAAGACAAAAAACTAGAGCAAAGTAAAGTTACTGCCTATGCTGAAAAAATATTGAGTCAGGATCCAGGAAAACTGACCACAACATCTGTGGTTAGAAAAATTGAATATGCAGGTAAGATTGCGGGGAATATCAAACTCAATCAAAAACAGCTTAAGGTTTCTCTGAATATCTCGGAAATTGACGAAGCTAGTCTCTTACAACTAGAAGATTTTTTAAAACAGCTTATTCAGAAAAGTGAAAAAGTGTAGCAAGTTGCTACACTTTTTTTGACAATCTCAAACTAGGGCGTGTTATCAATTAAGCCAGAAAGATCGCTGATAAGAAGTTTTGAGCCAATTTATCATAGCGTGTGGCAATAGCACGATATTGTTTGAGCTTGGCAAAAAAATTCTCGATCAGATGTCTTGCCTTGTAGATATGTCAATCATAATCACGCTGATCAATAGAATTACTTTTCGCTGGCATCACAACTTGACCCTTCGCCTCTAAAATTGGATCAATGACCCGATCCCTAGAGTTGTAGGCTTTATCCATAAACCAGGTCTGGCTCAACGATAAGTCCAGCAACACATCTGAACCGTTTAAGTCATGGACCTGCCCATTCGTGAGATAAAATCCTGTCGGGTTGCCTAAAGCATCAGTACGGGCATGAATTTTGGTGCTTAAGCCCCCTTTACTGCGCCTAGTCGCCTGATTTCCCCCCAGCGCTGTGTTGGTAAGCACATACAATGGGGTGGAGTCTAACATGACATATTCATTGTCAAGGTCATGTGACAGCACTTCAAAGACTCTCTGCCACACACCTGTTTTAGCCCAACGACTAAAACGAGTATGCACTACTCTAAAATCACCAAAGCGTTCGATTAAGTCTCGCCACGGGATACCTGAACGATACCGCTTCAACAAATAGTCGGTTATCTTTGGCCGTTACTCCAACAGTACCCATTCGTCCATGTAACAGATCTTTAATCTGTTCCCACTGATCATCTTTTAATGCATAGCGTTTAGTCATGAAAAAATTATGAGGACCGGTAAGATTTTCTCAAGCTAATTGATGACACCTTAATTCAAAATAAAAAACGGTTTTAAATATTATTTCTATAAATTTCAATGTTACACTGACTTATAACAGGTTTTAATTGATTCCGCTTAGATGATATATGGGACCTAAAAAATTAACTAATTAACTTATGTCCATGACAAAATTATAAATAAATGGACATATATCAATGATGTATGGTTGTTTTTTTATAATAAATAGCCTAAGTGCTCGTTAGTGAATAGATGTTTTTTTGGTGCGGTATAATTACCTGAAAATCCAGACATCAGTTATAAAATGAGATAAATTTTGAAGGACGCCAGCTTTAAACCGCAGCTTTCATTTTTTGTCTACATACAGCAGTCCAAGACGTTACCCAGTGTCAAGTTACGGAACCGCACTCAGTGCGCTTGCCGGATTCAACAGTCTGGAGATCTTAGTATATTGCCCTATAAAGCTCATTTTATTAAAGATAATCTTTAATAGTCAAAGGCATTCAAATGTATAGATAGGGACTGTGTCAGGAAATGTGCTAGTAGAGGTGGGCAATAATGTCTAGAATCAAGGTACGTGATTTTCTCAGTCGACTATTACGAATAGCCGCCGATTTTGTAGATGCCTTTTAATTAGATTAGACTGTCACCACTCTCCTAGACAAATTTAGTCTATTCTTTTTGCATAAATGAGAATATTATGAGTGGACAACGATATTCTCTCAGAATCACGTATCAATCATGCTGCTAAACATTCTCATTAAAACAAGGGAATGCATCTTTTTACTGATCTGTACCTTGTTTTCAATTTTCCTCTGTTCTTTAATTTAGTACTATCTTTATCACTTATGAGCACTCACTGGATTCACTGAATGAAGTATATGGAAATCAGAGATTTGATTGAGGCTGAATTGAAAAATTACAGTTCTAATCAAATAATTCCATCCGAACGGTACTTGGCATTAAAGTTTGACTGTTCAAGGGAAACAGTGCGTAAGGCCTATGAACAGCTTCGTGCCGAAGATAAAATTTTCAAACGGCAAAATCTCGGCTGGTTCGTGAGTAATAAAAAAATTCAATATTATCCAAACTCAATTGAAAATTTTCGTTCTTATATGAAGGCACAGGGTTTTAATGCCAGAACTGAACTGATCTCGACCAGACAGCTGCAGCGATTGGATCACAGTAATCTTTTTAGCGAAGAAAATCGTAAATTGGGCTTTATTGAAATTATCCGTTTACGTTATGCTGATGATGTACCAGTACTTCTAGAATATAATTATTTACCTGTTGCGCTGTTTCCAGATGTGCTGAATTATAATGTGATTACTTCGGTCCAAGATGTCATTAAAAATCACTTTCATTATAATTACACGAGTAGTCAGTTAAAAATTAAAAATACCGGTGTGTCTCATTTTGAGAGCCAGCACTTAGGTATTCCTTTAAGTCAAACCGCCACTTATATTGAACGTATTTCAAAATCAGATGATCTAGTGATTGAATATGACATCGAAATCTGGTCACAGGACAAAATTGAAATGACCTTAGATATTCAAGCATAAGCTTATATTTATATCCTGCCCATTCAAATCCTAAGAAGTTAAATGGTTTTAGGATTTTTTTTATTTTCTTAGATTAGACCTCCTTCATAAATCATTCTTACTCAGTTGCAAATTATAAATTCCAGCAACTAGATTGAATCTCAAAAGGGGGGCTTTTAGCTCTACTGCGATAACGTTCTGAAAGTATTTTGAAAGTTTTTAGACTGCCAAATACATACTTAATTTCTATTCTTCTTTATTGATTTCCTGATTATAGATTTTTAGTTCAGGATCCAGTTTACAGCGGCTTTTGGCCTCTAATGGCAACAGGGTATTGGGATACAAAGTATAAATCCTTTGATAACCTCTATCTGTAAGAACAAAGGTTCCTGAAGGGATCTGGTTTAAATTGTGTTTGAACAATTCTAAATCAAGCGTAATTCTCAGCATGACTTTCATATCAGGATGCCAATATCAGCAAATGCCAAGAAACTTAATCCAACATTAGGGGGTATTGGGAAGTGCGTTTGATTGAAGTTGAGCAGAAAGGGAAAATTAGACGTTATATCACTTTATTAATGAACCCAAAGACACAGCCACTGATAGGCTTGGCGAAGCTTTATGCTCAGCGCTGGGAAATAGAAATGTGTTACCCAGAAATCAAAAGTGATTTACAGGAGGGCAAGCATTTGAGGAACAAGCAACCTGATTTAGTTTGTCAATAATTATGGGGGGCTTTATTGCCTACAATATTCTAAGAAGACAAATGAAACATATGGCTCAACGTGCAAAAGTCAGTCCTTTGAGAATCAGCTTTCATATTGCATCTATTGGCATTCTGAATATATTAAGATTCGACTCTTTAGACTCCGCAGGTAATTTACCTAAACATTTAGAAAGTTTACTGGAAAAATCTAAGAGATATGTTTTGCCTGAGAGGGGAGTGAGGAGTTGCCCACGAGTTGTGAAAGGAACACCACAGAAATACTCAAGAAAATGCCAGTCAATTTCTTAACTGACCGGCATCACTTTAATTAAGGGCTTTCAGATGATTCAGATTTTTTGTCTTTCTCATTTCCATAATCTAAAGCAACCTGTTGCGCTTCGGCGGCGGCAGTTGCTTCTATTGGGATGGATTCATCTGCAATAGCTACTGTTCCAGTAAATCCAAATAAGCTCAGGATTAGAATCTTTGAATACTTTTCCATCTGAATTTCCTCTGCGTTTCTAAAACTTAATTTCAGTGTAGAGGGTAAGTTTAAATTCCGATGTATGAGCTATGTCTGCATATGTAAGATATTCAGGATCCAAGTTATAGAACCTCGGGTTTATGTAAGAATACTTATCGGATGAGTTTTTTTGTAGCGTTGACTGGCCAAATACAGACCGATTTTCTTGAAAATCTTTTATAGGGAAGATAATTTAATGGCAAATTATAAAAAGAGCATAGCAATGGTCAACTGCGGTAATCCCCCTATAATAAAATCCAAGAAGACATAAACAATATGAAACCAGGTACGATGAAATAGATCAGCAATAATATTGAGTTAAATGACATGCAGGGTTTCCATACTTTCTTATTAAGTTTAGAAGAAGAAGGTGGTGTTGATATGATCGCAGTAGGTCATGAGTCTTATACAGGACATCGCCTAGTACATAAGGTTAAGTTTGAAAAGAATTAGCACCTCCTCTGAGAGATTTTTCTTTACCAGCCCTGTTTTTGTAACATCTAGTAATTTTTTTGTAACCTTATTGTTATTTATTGTTCACTTTGTTTATTATATAAAAGATGAAAGGTGGAGAATTTAAGATGCTCACTAAGGTCGAAGCCATTGTGATTTTACTAATGGTAATTGCATTAATACTCATTATTTATGAAATGGGACAAGGACTTAATTGGACTTTATAAACGCTTTCTCAGTTTAAAAAAAGTCCTCAATTGATGGCATTAATTTATTTATCAGAAGTTTCAGAATTTTGATCTTATACTTGGCTGACTAAAGATGAATAATATCTATATTGGTGATATTGTTTACCTAGTTTACGGTAGTCATCCAATGATGGTTGAAAAATTGCAGGATAATTTAGCTACTTGTATATGGTTCAGTGATAAAAAACATTTTTTCCGTGAGAATTTTCCCTTAAATATCTTAATAAAAAAAACGTAATTCAACAAAATATACCTGGGCGAATTCAAAGCTCATAGTGTACAGGTCATTTCGACCATGGCATGTGTTACTGATCTAAACAATGAATCACTGGTAGAATTTGCTGCTGAGGAACATGGATTTAAAGAGCTACTTAGTGAAGTCATGAAAATGAATTACGGTGCATTTCAAAACTATGTTATAGCTTGAACTGAGGATCAGAAAGCTTGTTTGAATTGATGTATTTCATCCGCAGATTATGCGCGAATGCTAAGAAATCTGGAGTTCGAATATTAACCAAAAAGAAGATCATTTTTTGATTTATGCGAGAGATCTATTTTATTTTTATATTTATAAGGCTAAACTTGCCTCCAATTTAATACTGGTATGTACCACTTAATTTTAGGGCGTGTCTTCAATATTAAATGTATTTAAAAATACTGTTTGCATGTTCGCCTAAACAATGATTTTCCATTATTACATAATGATCTGGCTCAGGAATATTGATAATGACCACAATGACTGATGATTTAGGTCATGGTATGGGCAATGCCTGGGAACATAAAGACTGGGCACATATTTCTGATCCAGAATTACAAAGCCTGCAGCAGCACTATTCCTGTTTACAAGGTCATTTTGAGATTTTGTGGTGTAGTCCCCGGCCATTTTCATCTGCGGCTCTGGTCAAGGTGGAGCAAGATTTTGTGAGCAGGGATGAAGCAGTCGCGCATCAGTATTTGATTAAGCGCAGCCATTGTTCCTTTCGTCGTGCCCGCGATATTTTACAGGAGCATGCCGTTCTTCAGCATTTAGCTAGCAAAGAAATTCCTGTTGCAGCATTGATTAGCTCAAATCAAGGTCTGACCGCTTTAGAGCTAGGTGACTGGACCTATGAAGTCTATGCAAAAGCAGCCGGCTTAGATCTGTATGCAGATCAGCAATCCTGGAAACCTTTTTTCTATGCTGAACATGCTGCGAAAGCGGGGCAATTACTGGCAAGCTTACATATGGCCATGCAGGATTTTCCTGAGCGGCAAGGCCGATCAGCATCTTATTTATTGTCCAATCAGCAGCTTTTAAACAGTGAAAATATCGTTACAGCCATTCAACGGCGCATTGTAAACAGTCCAGAATTAAGCCGTTACTGTGCCGACAAAAATTTAGATCCTTACTTTTTAGATCAAATCTTACAGGTTCACCAGCGTATTCAGCCTGTATTGCAACAGGCAAGCAGAATTTGGACCCATAACGATTTACACGCTTCTAATCTATTTTGGTCAGCACCGGATGCCAAAGCGGAGATTACTGCCGTAATTGATTTTGGTTTATCTGACCGAAATTCGGCACTTTATGATCTGGCTGTGACGATTGAACGTAATTTCATTGATTGGTTGGAATTAAAGCAGAACCCACATATTCCGATTGATGAAGCCGGTTTAACCGCTTTTCTCCATGCTTATTTTTCCGAGATACATCCACAAGAAGATTTTAGTATTTTGCCAGAACTGCTGAAAATCGTGCATCTGGATTTCGCTTTTTCAGAGCTGGAGTATTTTGTGGGCATTACCCACAACCTCAACCATGCAGATGCTGCTTATTACGACTGGATTATCGGTCATGTGGACTGGTTCTTTGGCGAACAAGGTCAACAATTTACCCAGACCTTAACCCGGCTCATTCAAGATGAATTGCAATCTTCTCAATGCTCTCTCTAAACCCAGCATCATCACCCACTTCACAGACATAAGGTTTCGTATGAACACTCGTCAACTCAAACAGAATGTATTAACTCGATCTTTAAATATGATCATTCTGTCGCAGCTGTGTTTAGCCCCGCTGACTTATGCTGAAGATGATGTTCGACAGCTTGACACGATTGTCATCAAAGCCGATCAAAGCATCCCTTACTCAAGTACCAAAGTGAATGTTGAGGGTTTTGCTACGGACAGTCTTCAAAAAATCCCTGCATCTGTCTCTGTCATCACAGCAGATCTCATCGCGGAACAGCATGCACGTGTACTGAGTGATGTTATAAAAAATGATGCAGCCATCGGTGATGGCTATGCCGCAATTGGCTATTATCCAAACTTTGTCTCTCGTGGCTTTGCACTCGATTTGGCATCTAGCTACCTCATTAATGGCAATGTGATTCGTGGTGAACAAAACGTCGCACTTGAAAATAAAGAACGTGTGGAAATTTTAAAAGGCATGTCCGCGATTCAAAGTGGGATGTCGACCCCGGGTGGGGTTGTGAATTATGTCACCAAGCGACCGAAAGATATTCAGGCACTGACATTCTCGGCCGATCAACACGGCCAGTTTTCAGTGGCAACTGATCTCGGTGGTTTTTTGGGTGATGAGCAACAATTCGGATATCGCATCAATCTGGTGAATGAACAGATGGAGTCTTATGTCGATCATGTCGATGGTGAACGCTATCTAGCGGCATTGGCCTTAGATTGGAAAACATCTGAGCAATCCAAATTAGAATTTGATCTTGAAGCACAGCGTTCCGAACAAAAATCAGTGCCAGGTTATCAATTACTGGATGGTAAAGTCCCAGAAAATGTGAAATGGGACCGATTGCTGGGTTATCAGACTTGGGGCAAACCGGTCACGATCGATAGTCTGAATAGCAGTTTAAAATATAGCTATGCATTGAATGATGACTGGAACTTGGGACTCGTCGCAGCCCACAGTAAATCCAAGGTTGATGATTATTCGACATTTGCTTACGGTTATTATCGAGAGGGATGTCTAGAAGCATATTCCTGTAACACGTTTGGTGAACAGGGAGAATATGATATTTACGATTATCAAAATCCTGATGATACCTATCAGACTAACCAATTTAAAATCAAGTTAGATGGTCTATTACATACTGATCGGGCGTTACATTACCTTAACTTTGATTTGACTTACACAGATAAATCTAGAAATCGTTACAACGGTATAAACCAGTACATAAATTCAGAAGACTATGTTGGTAATATTTACCAAGATACCTACGACAGGATCCCAGAAGAAGGAAATCTAGGTCCTTATTTTAAAGCTTTAGACAGTAAACAAACTGCATTGACGTTTCTTGATCGTATTGAATGGAATGAACATTGGACCACTTTGATTGGCGGAAAATGGATCGAGCTGGATGAACAAGCATATGATGCAGATCGGGTAAAAGTCCGCGATACTGATTTAGGCAAATTTTTACCGCAATTTGCGATCAGCTATAGCCCCTTGGAATCGACTACCGTCTATGCCTCGTATGCTAAAGGCCTGTCAGATGGAAAAACAGCGCCTTGGTTTGCAGAGAATGCGGCTGAAACTCTAGCACCGATCTATTCAGAGCAATATGAAATTGGTTTCAAAAGAGGTGGATCAGGAAATTTGAACAACACTTATAAGTGATATTTTGCTCCCCAAATGATGTTATAAACATCAATATATGGAGTATTTTATGGCACGTAGACCAAGAAGAAATCATTCAAATGATTTTAAAGCTAAGGTAGCACTTGCTGCGATTAAAGCAGAAAAAACACTTGCTGAATTGAGTGCTGAATTTGATGTTCATCAAAACCAAATTATCGACTGGAAAAATCAACTGATTTCAGCTTCCTCGCAAGCTTTCGATCAATCAAAAGCTCCAACAGAACCACCCATCGATCTAAAAAAACTACATGCAAAAATCGGTGAGCAGGCATTAGAAATTGATTTTTTAGAAGGTGTGTTGAAGAAACTGGGCCGCTTCAACCACAAAAGTTAATCGATGACTCACTTCAGATTTCAGTATCTAAGCAAGCTCAGCTGCTGAAAGTCTCCCGTGGTTGTTATTACTATCGCCCAAAACCTGTGAGTGCATCAGATCTGAAGCTAATGCGGTGTATGGATGAGTTACATATGCAATACCCTTTTGCAGGTAGCCGGATGATGCGTGATTTGTTGAATCGTCAAGGACATCATATAGGACGACGTCATACACGTACTTTAATGAAGAAAATGGGCATTAATGCGTTATATTGCAAACCAAATTTAAGCCAGGCTAATCAAGCTCACCGCAAATATCCATATCTGCTCAAAGGATTGGCTATTCAGCGCAGTAATCAAGTGTGGTCTACGGATATAACGTATATCCCTATGGCAAAAGGCTTTGTTTATTTATGTGCTGTGATTGATTGGCATAGCCGCAAGGTACTTGCGCATAGAGTATCGATTAGTATGGAGGTTACATTTTGCATAGAAACATTAAATGAAGCTATTGAAAAATATGGTCGACCTGAAATATTTAATACAGACCAAGGCAGTCAGTTTACCAGTGATGCATTTATTGATGTATTGAAATCAAATGGCATTCAAATCAGTATGGATGGTAAAGGTCGATGGGTTGATAATGTGATGGTTGAACGATTATGGCGGAGCGTTAAATATGAAGAGGTGTATCTCAAAGCCTACAGCAATGTTTTGGATGCGAAGAAGCAATTAAACGCATATTTTGAATTTTATAATTTGAAACGACCTCATTCGAGTCTGGACAAAATGACTCCAGATGAGTTTTACTATGACCAGCTACCACAACAAAATAAGGTAGCTTAACTAGAGCAGAGTATCACTTATAAATAAGCTTTTAGTTGTTCAAACATGTGGGACCACCTCTCAAACAACAGATCCATGATTTCCTGTTGACTGCAGCCGTTTTTGATTTACGTCAGGATAATCAATATAGCAAGCCGATTTCAGGACTTCGCTATTTTATTGCGGAAGGCGAACAGCATAGTCAGGGCCTGGAATTAGGACTGAATGGTGCATTAACCGACCATCTGGCCTTAACTTCATCTTTAGCCTTGACCAAAGCCCGTTTAGAAAATGTGGAAGCGGTTCAATATGGTAATCATCAGGCGCAAAACGTGCCAAAAGCTCGTTTCGCAACACATCTTCGCTATAACGTACCGAGCATTGCAGGTTTCACTGTTCTGGCAGGTGGTCAATACAGTTCCAGCAAATATGCCAACAAAGAGGGTGCTGCGAAAGTTGCAGGTTATAGTGTGGTTGATTTAGGCGCTGCTTATCAATTTAAGCTAAATACGACCGATGCATTGCTGCGCTTGAATATTAATAATCTGTTCAACAAGAAATACTGGCGTGATGCAGGTGAATTTTTGGGTGATGATTATTTATTCTTGGGTTCGCCGCGTACAGCAACCTTGTCATTCAATCTGAACTTCTAAATTGGCTGCTTAATCAGGTTATATTGCTATGGAAAATATAGAAATTGCAGCGTTCATTTTAAACGTTTTAGGTGTCTGGCTGACCTCCAAACAATATAAAGTCTGCTGGTTGGTGAATATTGTCGCTGTATTTTTATATATGATTATTTTTTATCGTGTCAATTTATTTGCAGACGCAGCATTACAAGCCGTATTTATCTTGATGCAACTGTATGGCTGGTATAGCTGGTCGAAGAAAAATCATGACCAGGCTATCACCGTGCAGATTGGCTATTTGAATAAAAAAATCTGGGTATATAGCCTGATTGTGGGTATTGTCGCCGGTCTGGTGATTGGCGCCTTATTTGCTCATTTCACCACAGCATCACTCCCTTGGTTGGATTCCATGTTGGCTTCTTTTAGCTTGGTGGCAAGTTATTGGGCGGCAAAAAAATATATTGAAAGCTGGGGATTATGGTGTGTGTTAGATGTGATTTATGTCGGCATGTATAGCTATAAGTCATTGTATTTAACCGCCGTGCTTTATTTTATTTTTATTCTTCTGGCACTCAATGGCTGGAGAATGTGGCGAAATCTTTATAGAGTGAAATTATCTTAAAATGACACTATTGCAAATAGAAATTTGAGGTGATGCTCTTTCCTTTAAAAAAAGTATTTATAGACTAAAAACTTTATTTGAATTGGCCGCAGCTTGAAGATGTTGCTGATATTTTGTGAAAGCTAGCTACCATACATTCAAAGCGAACCGAAGTTCGCTTTGAATGTATTTCACTTCTTAAAAGAACCCGGCTGGTTTGGTCGAATAGCTGACTAGCAAGTTTTTAGTCTGCTGATAATGATCCAGCATCATTCTGTGATTCTCACGCCCAATCCCTGATTTTTTATAACCACCGAAAGCCGCATGCGCAGGGTAGATGTGATAACAGTTAGTCCAGACCCGACCTGCCTGAATAGCACGGCCTGCACGGTAAGAGGTATGCGCTGAGCGTGACCAGACACCGGCACCGAGTCCATAAATCGTATCATTGGCGATCTTGATCGCATCATCGAAGTCTTTGAAGGTGGTCACAGCCAGTACAGGCCCGAAGATTTCTTCCTGGAAGGTCTTCATGTCATTGGTGCCTTTAAAGATAGTCGGCTCAATATAGAAACCTTGCCCCACTTCCTGACGTGCTTCACCACCAGTCAGGATCTGTGCGCCTTCTTCACGACCAGTGGCAATACAGCCCAGAATCTTGTCCTGCTGTTCCTGTGAGGCTTGCGCGCCAATCATGGTGTCAGTATCCAGCGGATGCCCGGTTTTAATCCGTTTCACCCGTTCAACGGCACGCGCCAGAAATTCGTCAGCAATACTTTCCTGGATCAGCGCACGCGATGGACAGGTGCAGATTTCACCCTGGTTCAGGGCAAACATGGCAAAACCTTCCAGCGCTTTGTCCAGATAATCGTCTTCCTGATCCATGATGTCAGCAAAGAACAGATTTGGTGATTTACCCCCCAGTTCCAGCGTCACCGGAATAATATTTTCGGTGGCATATTGCATGATCATCTGACCGACGGCGGTGGAACCGGTAAAGGCAATCTTGGCAATGCGTGGGTTGGTGGCTAGCGGGCGACCGACTTCAACCCCATAACCATTGACGATATTCAGGACACCCGGTGGCAAAATATCCTGAATCAGTTCAGCCAGCACCAGAATGCTGACCGGAGTCTGTTCTGCAGGTTTCAACACAATGCAGTTGCCCGCAGCCAGGGCAGGTGCCAGTTTCCAGACAGCCATCAGAATCGGAAAGTTCCACGGGATAATCTGACCCACGACGCCCAACGGCTCATGAAAATGATAAGCAATCGTATCTTCATCAATTTCGGAAATGCCGCCTTCCTGCGCACGAATACAGCCGGCAAAATAACGGAAATGGTCAATAGCCAGCGGAATATCGGCAGCCAGCGTTTCACGGATCGGTTTGCCGTTATCCCAGGTTTCTGCCACTGCCAGCAGTTCCAGATTTTGTTCCAGACGATCGGCAATTTTCAACAGAATATTGGAGCGGGTGGTCGGCGATGCTCTGTTCCATTGTTCTTTGGCTTTGTGCGCTGCATCCAGGGCCAATTCAATGTCTTCTACAGAAGAACGCGGAACCTTGGTAAAGACTTTGCCATCTACCGGAGAGATGTTGTCAAAGTATTCACCTTTGACCGGAGCGACCCATTCGCCGCCAATAAAATTCTCGTATTGTGCTTTAAAATGAACTTTTGAATCAGGTTGATTAGGATCGACGTAACGCATATTTATTTCCTTTGCTTATTTTCGTATGGCAAAACCGCTTCTACAGCTTTGGTATAAGGTACTTCTGCACCTTATTTGATTAATATAACTGGTATAAGGTTGGAAAAAGGTTGGAGCTAGCATGTTCACGATATTTTCATCCATTTTAAAAAAATAACGATTACAGCGGATGTAAATCATGAATTGTTGTGAGAATAAGGAATGATGACAAAACAAGATTTGATGGAAAAAAGGCACAATACTGATCAGCTTCGGCAAAACAGCAGTTTGTCTCCCTTACATGCAGAACAGCTGGGACAGAGTATTGCCAGCTCCTGGCAACGTTCATCCTCGGCTGAAATCCCGAAGAATCGTTTAGCAGCACCGCTGACGGATTTAAAAAAGACCACTTCTTCCTCAACTTTAGCCCAAGCCCTGCAACATTGTGCTCAGGATTTAAAACATATTGCCGAGCAATCTTCTATGGTGCTGGCGGTCGGAGATATCGGCAGCACCATCATTTGGGCAGCTTCTAGCCCACAAATGCAAAGTGCCGCAGAAAGTGTACATTTTATTGAAGGTGGGCAATGGCGCGAAGAGCTAGTCGGAACCAATGCATTGGCATTATCCTTAAAAACTCAACAATCCAGCTGTGTCTTTTCCAGTGAACATTACATGTCCTCCATTCATGATTGGGTTTGTTACGCTGCCCCGATTATTGATCCCTATTCAAAACAGGTCTTAGGTGTCATTGATCTGTCGACTACCTGGCCAAAGCATAACAGTTTAGCACTACTAGCTGCGGAGCGCTGTGCTACGATCATCCAGTCGGCTCTACTAGAATGCCAGAAGCAGCGCCTGTTTATTCGAGCTTTTTCAGTACCTCAAGTGCTGTTTAATGGCAAGATGCTGGTTCTGACTCCTCGACAGATTGAAATTCTGACCATTCTAGCCTTATGTCCGCAGGGTCTGAGTCTAGATACATTGCATCAAGCCTTATATGGCGAGCGCAAGGTCAGTATGGGGACTTTAAAAGCAGAAATGTCACAATTACGCGATTTATTAGGTGGTATGCTGGGTTCCAGACCCTATCGTTTATTGGCGCATGTAGAGGCTGATTTTTTAATGACAGAGCAATCTTTAGATGCTGGGTATATCGATTCAGCCTTGAAATTATGTACCGGCGTATTTCTGGCCAAAACAGAAAGTCCATTTCTATGCGCTTGGAGAGATTGTCTGGAATCACGCCTGAGCGATGCCATTTTCAAGGCTAATGAAACCGATGTCTTGCTGAAACATGTGGCACATTTTCCTGAAGCGATTGATGCTGTAGAACGCCTGATTGAACTGATGCCCAAAAACCATCCCGTTCATCAGACTCTGTTAAAATATAAAAATCTTTAAAGCTGATGTAACTATCGGTACAAAGCTAAACAGTTAAAATAGGAAAATTCTGGAATATTAAGTATTATTCTTGCTTACTGTGGGTTTGCTTATTAATTTAGACTGAACCTGATCCTAAAATTTTTATCAGTGGCTACCCAGTTTGCCTAGCTGCTTGATGGGATGCTCTTCATTAAAATCAGCTACGCTTACCTTCATGTCATTTGAAGGACGCGCAGTTTATTCCTCAGAGATTAAATATGATATTAAGATCATACGACGGGAAATTTTTTCTGGCTGGAACGGGCTAAAAAAATCGTGGCATTTTTCTACCATGGGATTAATGTCGATATTCATAATGAAGGGGACTTCATAAAAAAGAAACACCCCCCGCTTTTATCCTCTTATGAAGGCAAAAGGATCAGCCAGGAACAGGAAAATGCATGTCTGCTCTTGGCACACTTCCTCAGGAAGTGAAACAGGGGCTGTTAAAAATGTAGTCAGATGCTTGGAGAGAAGACTTACATTGAGGCACTACATCGCCGCTTTAAAAATATCTACCACTTGGGCATGACTGGCTTTACGTGGATTGGTCAGCATGCAGGCATCTTTTTGTGCATTTTCCGCCATGATGGCCAAGTCAGCTTCTTTTACATTCAATTCCGTCAGCCCAGATGGAATACCAATTGAAGCCGAAAGCTGACGAATGGCGCCAATCGCTTCATAAGCTGCTTCAGTTACGGTTAAGCCTTCTGTATTCACCCCCATCAATTGGGCAATTTTGGCATAACGTTCAGGACAAGCAATCAGGTTAAATTCACAAACATGGGGGAGCAAAATTGCATTACAAACACCATGCGGCAAGTTGTAGAAGCCTCCGAGCTGATGTGCCATCGCATGCACATATCCTAAAGAGGCGTTATTAAAGGCCATTCCGGCAAGATATTGAGCATAGCTCATGGCATCCCGTGCTTCTAGATTATCCCCATTCGCCACTGCGGGACTGAGCCATTCACTGATCATGGTGATCGCCTTTTCTGCGCAGGCATCAGTGATTGGATTTGCTGCCGTAGACACATAAGCTTCTACTGCATGCGTCAAGGCATCCATACCTGTTGCCGCAGTCAGCCCTGCAGGTTTGGCCAACATAAGTTTAGGGTCATCAATCGCAATGAGTGGTGTACAACGCCAATCTACAATCGCCATTTTCACATGGGTATCGGTATTGGTAATGATACAGAAACGTGTCATCTCCGAAGCTGTCCCTGCCGTAGTATTGATTGCAATCAGTGGTGTCATCGGGACGGTACTTTTATCAATCCCTTCATAATCACGGATATGTCCGCCACCTGCAGTGACCAGACCAATGCCTTTGGCACAGTCATGTGAGGAACCCCCACCTAACGATACAATAAAATCACAGGCATTTTCATTATAAGCTGTAACTCCATGATGCACGTTAATATCAGTTGGATTGGGTTCCGCGCCTGGGAAAATATAACTGTCAACACCCGCCTCTTTCAAATAATTTGCAATATCATCTGCAACACCAAATTTAAACAGCCCCGCATCAGTTACAATCAGCGCTTTCTTGGCACCTAAATTTTGTGCTTTTATCCCGATTTCTTTAGCACAGCCCGGACCAAAAAGTGAAACACAGGGAATATAAAAACCGTTAGTTTGATCTGAAATATTTTTAAAAGCCATGGCGTGATTCCTTCTACCATTAATTGATTATTTTATCGGTGACCCTCACCGTAATATAAGTATTGGATGAAGTTAAAAAGAATCCTACCTACCAAATACCTACCAATTTAAATTTCTGATTCTAGCCAAAATAATGAATCTGAAATATTTAAAAGTAGGTTGGCAAGGTTTAGCAGATACTGAGTAGATTGGTTCAATAGAGGGCATGTAAGTAGCGCACTAGGCTGTTTACTACTTTCTGATTTTAAATAAATACTAAAATGCTTTATTCATTTTTAAGATAAAGATAAACAGTACAGGGCTTAGAAATACCCATAAAGCCACAAAGCTAATACTGGAGCTAAACTGGGTACGTAATAAAAACATCGCGACGAATAAGAAAATACCCGCAGTGAATTTAGTGTGCGTAGGAAAATTAGCTAAAAAAGCGTAACGAGATTTTCGGTTTTTTAGGATCTGCTTTGCACTTACCGCATAAAAACCAAAACAGCTCAGCCAAAGCAGACCGATCACTGCAATCCATATCATGTTGATGATTCCTGTTGCGTAACTTTTAGTTTGGCGTGAATTTTATTGACCGCCTTTTGCTGAATAGGGGTAATTTTCTGGTGTAACAATAGGGCGAGAAGTGCCAAGTTCCACAGCATCAGATCGATTCGCAGAAATGGCCAGTAAGTTGTAAAAGAATCAATATAATCATGGAAAATGAGATAATAAATATTGATCAGCGGCAGCATAAAAGCAGTACCAATCAGGATTTTAAGCTGAATTTTCCATAAATATTGCTGCGGTGTTAAACATGCCAGAATGAAACTGCCGAGCCAAATACTGAAAAAACTATAAATCTCATAATTTGGTGCACCTACAGGGATGCTGATAAAACGATTCGCATAGAGATAAGCCAGCATGGCAATCGGCAAGCCAAGTATCATGGTGATATTCAAGCGGTTCACCAAATAATGTCCGAGATGAAACCGCGCTGATTTTTTCTGAATCTGGCGTTTCAGACTCCACAGCAGCAGACCGGAGGCAATCATGGCGCAGCCCAATATGCCAGAGAAAAACAATCCTAAACGTAAAGCAGGTTCAGCAAAACGTGCCATATGCAAACCATACATGCCGGCATTGAGTGTGGCAATTGCACTTTCATTGCGTGTATTTTCAAGCAATTTTCCGGTAGCTGCATTTAAAATAAGCTGTGCCTGATTTCTGGTAATGGAATGATCTTTGAGTTGGGTTAATGTTATTTGTGCCAGCTGGGTATTGGGCTGCTTGACCGTGATATTGTCAAATTCCGCATCTCCCCAGTGTTGCTGTGCCGTGGTGATAAAATGTTGAATTGGCAGCATCTGCGTTTTCACAGGAACTGAGGGGGTGGCTGATGTATTGATTGTGCGAATTTCTTCAAAATACTGAAAGGGATTGTCTGGATAGAGTTCTTTCATACCGGAAGGCAGCACGATATAAAAGAAAATCGCCAGCCCGGTAAATGTCATGGTCAAAAAGAACGGCAGGGCAATCACTGAACTGACATTATGAAAATCCAGATAGGAGCGCTGCCCCTTAAATGCTCTTAAGGTAAAAAAGTCTGTCAGGATTTTTTTATGGGTAATGATTCCTGAAATCAGAGTCAATAACATGATAAAGGCAGCAATCGTCACAATCAGCCGACCAATGGTGTAGGGCATACCATAGAGCTGAAAATGAAAATTATAGAAAAAATCTCCCCCTTGGGTGGCCGAGAGGTTTAATTCTTTTCCTGTCGAAGCATCCAGGGTTTTGACTTCATAGCCACCATCCACTTTTTGCCAGTAGACTTTATTCACAGGTGAATCTTGATTGGCGACTCCGATATACCAGTTTTGGGCGTCCGGTGCATGCTGCTGTAAATAGCTGTAAGCAGATTTTAAGGCAGTTTCCTGATTGACTTGTATTGAGGCAAATTCAGGCTGCATCCATAGACTGATTTCATGCCGGTAATAAGTGACCGCGCCTGTTAAAAAGATCGCGAAGAGCAGCCAGCCAAAACTTAAACCTAACCATGAATGTAGCCATGCCATGGATTGACGGACAGATTTATGCATGGTTTAACCTATGAAGCGGGAGATGGTAAATAAGCTAAGGAAAGGAAGCAGGCTATAGACCGAAAGCTTTTTTAAACTCTGGATACAGAAGATGCCAATCACAAAACAGACATAAAAAATCAGGGCAATAACGGCGGCCAAATAGACGGATTCTGCTTTGGGCAGAAAAGCCTGTAGAAAGTAAGCCAGATCGAGTGCGATCAAATAACTGCACAAGTAGCCCATCCCAAAGCTCATGCCTAAGCGATAGAAAATGGCGAGTGGCTGCACTACAACAGACATCATATTTGGCCTTGAATAAATCTATACTGATGAAAATCTAAAAACTTAATAAACAAAACTTAAAGTCGTTACCAGATACTGTTTTTTATAGGCCTGCTGATTCAATTTTCCGGCCTTGTCTGCTTCTTTGCCAACTTCAATGACATATTGACCTTTCCATGGCGTGGCGATCGTAATCTGGCCTTGGCCGTTGGTGGTGTATTTTTTTAGCCAAAATTGCGGGGAAAAGACTGTGACTTCAACATCCGCAGCAGCTTTACCCTGATACAGTACCGTAAATGTATTGCTGTTGATCTGGGTCGGGACAATATCCAGTTCGGACTCTGCTTTCAAGTTTTGTCTGCCGGATTTGGCATGATAGCTCAGCAATGATTCTCCATAGATCAATTCATGAGTGAGCTGGACATCGGTCTGGCCTTGGGTTGCATAGAGCAAATGATCCTGTTGCATTTGAGGACTAAATGTTTTTTTGGCCTGAACGGCCTTTGCCTGATTGAAAGACTTGAGGGCACCTTGCTGCGTTTCTTTGAGCTGTTCACTATATTCACCAAAGAACGCATGAGTCTGCTGATTTGTGCCACGTTCTAGCCAAAGCATATGCGCCTGAGCTGAAAGTGTCATAGACAGTCCAAGGGTCAAAGCGATCATTTTTTTCATTTGTTTTACCTATTTTTGTGTATGTAGTGATGATTTAGCCCTGAACATGTCGTCAAGGCTCAGCTTGAAAATCAGTATTTAAATTTCACGGCAACGCTGTAATTCGCTGGTGCACCATAAAAACCTTGCTGATTGGGGAAATTGAACAGATATTTTTCATTGGTCAGGTTATTACCATTGGCTTGCAAGGTCATATGCTCATTCAGCTCATAGCTGGCCATTAAGTTCACGAGCGCATAAGCATCCTGCTCAATGATTCCAGCTTTCTGGGTAATCACTCCATTGGCGGTTGCTTCAGGCACATCTAGATAGGTCTGATCTTGCCACTGCACACCAAGGCCCAGTTTCAGTTTTGGAAGTTGCGGCACCTGATAGGTAGTTAAAAGATTAAAAGACTGGGTTGGATTGAAGGTACGCGCATCACCGCCATTGATCAGATCTTTCAGGCTAAACTGGGTATAACCAAAGCTTAAGTTTAAATGGTCGCTCAGTTGTCCCGCCAAGCCGAACTCGTAGCCTTGGGAACGCAAGTCACTAACCTGAGTCTTGCGTAAAGTCGGAATACCATCAGAATCACGAAGCGGATAATTACTTTGCTCCGTTCTAAACACGGCCATGGTGGCGGTAAGCTTGTCATCTAGCCAAGAACCTTTGACTCCGACTTCATAGCTTTCACCTTCGATCGGCTTGTTAATGCTGCCATCATCTGCTTTGGTGGTTTGCGGACGGAAAATCGAGGTATAACTCAGGTAACCTGTATATTCAGGGCTAAAGTTATAGGTCAAACCGGCATAGGGTAAAACTTTATCTTCATCATAAATGGTGTCGGTCCCATAACTGCTACCACTGCTTTCAGCCTGAACATAGTTCGCACCTAAAAGCAGTTTCAGATCATCATTCAGATGCAGTCGGGTCGCAGCATAAAGGCTCTGGTTCTTCTGCCGGATATGCATTTCCCCACTGGTTTTCGATAGATCCCAGCTTGGTTCTTCTGGTGTAAAGCTGGCTAAATCTGTGGTCAGCGGATTGACAAAGCTGCCAGCATAACCCAATTCATCCAGACGATTTTTGGCCCAGACATAGCCCAATGAGGCTTCATGGCGTTGTCCCCAAAGCGGATAGGTGCCGCTAAAACTCAGGCTGGCTTGTTGTTCTGTATTGTCATCAATATACATGCCTGGGTAGAGGAAGATACCTGAAGTGCCATTTGCGCCAGGTTTTCCAGACAGAAACAAGAGTTTTGAATCACGTTGTGTGCGTTTTTCATCATAAGTCAGTTTGGCTGTCCAGTCGCCTGCCAGTTTTTGTTCAAGCTCGGCAAAGTAACTTTTAATATTGCTATCCCAGTGGGCCCAGCTTGGACTGTAATTATAATTCCGTGAGTAACTGAGCTGCTCGCCTTCAGTATTGATCAGTGGATTAGAACCCCAATTGACACCATTCGGCTTGTGATTGGTTTCGGTATAGCCAGCAGTCAATAGAGTTGTGTCAGTAATATCTGCCTCCACAACAGCACCTATGCCGTTTTTTTCCAGTTCATAACGATCCAGATAACTGTCGCCTGTTTGTTGATAGCCAAATACACGACCTCTGACTTTTCCATCTTGGGTGAGAGGAGAGGATACATCTACTTCATAGCGCTGCGTATTCCATGAGCCATAACTGGCATTAAAGGCTGTTTGAAGGTCGGATGTCGGGCGTTTGCGAATCATATTAATAGTTGCGCCGGGATCGCCAATTCCATTATTTAAGGCATTCGCGCCTTTGACCACTTCTACACGGTCAAACAAAAAACTGTCTGGATTATCATTGTTATAATTATAGCCTTCTAGTGGAATACCAACGCCATCGACTAAAACATTTGAAATCTCGAAACCTCGGGCAAGGTAGGAGGTCCGTTCCGTTTCCTGATTGCTGACGATAATGCCAGGGGTATTGCGCAGTACGTCCCGGGTATTATCTAAGGCAAAGTCATCCAGTTGCTGGCGAGTGATGACATTGACTGTTTGCGGCGTTTCCTTGAGTGGAATATTCAGTTTTGAGGCGGTTGACGAATTTTGGATGATATAAGCCTTACTCTGTTCGGAGCTGAGCTCACTCTGTTCTGATTCCGCTGTAACTGTAATCGTCGGTAATTGCTGAGTATCATCGGCAAAACTTTGCTGGGACACTAAAATTGCAAGACTAAGAAGAGAAAGCTTAAATGATGGAGGAACGGTATAAAACATTTTAGTTAATGTAAATGATAATAATTATCAGTAATATTATTGTTTAATATCTCTTAAAGCAATCTCAATATAATAGGAAATCCAAATGAAAAATGAGTTAATGATAGGTAAATCTACAAATAAAAGTTTAATGTAAGGAGTAGGGAACAATAAAATATCACTGTTAAAAAAAGATGTTATTACCTTACTTTTGTGCTCCTGAACCAATTTGTTTATATACTGCACTATAAATTTTCAAATCCTCAATCTGGAGTGACTTTGTTGCATAAAGGCTTCAGAGATAGATCTTTTCTAAGTTACTCGAATTCAAGTGACAACTTGGGTATGAGGTCGACCTAATTCCGTTAATTTATCGCCTAATAATTTAATGCAATACATTTTGGTTTTGACCAAACTTCGCCGATGATAGCCTGACCATTTCTTCCATAGTGTCCTGCCTAAACATTTAACGGTTCGAAGTAATTCATTTCGCTCTTGCGAATGAACTTTTGTAATTTTCTAAGGCTTTGCATTTTTTCTGGAGGGAACTACCGCATATGCTTACCGGTCTGCAATGACTTGACGGCATTGCTTGGTGTTATAAGCCTCGTCTGTATAAACTGAATCAATCTGTTCATCCAACGGAATTTGATCAAGTAACTCCCCAAGGATTCGTGAATCACTCACATTATTCGTTGTGAGCTGAACTGCTCGTATTTGAAGAGTTTTAGCATCTATAGTGGGTATTGGTATGTTGAATGTAGTTCGGAAATTCTGTAATCGAGCCATGGCTTTGTAATAGGGTGGCCAGTGACATCACATATTTGTAGGCATTCAAGGCAGTTTCAGCTCGTAGTCCGCTCAGCATATTTTGTGCATCGATGACCTGTGTGGCGGTGCCCATATCTTCTTTAAAAGACAATTCTTGGATGCGTAAATTTTCCTGTGCGGCTTTCAAGTTTTGTGCCAGAAGTGCATCACTTTGCTGTGCACTGAGTGCTTCGCTATAAGATTTATAAATCAGATTTTCAATTTCTTGCTGGGTGCGTGCAGTGAGTAATTCTGTAACAGAGCGTTTGAGTTCGGCAGCCTGAATATTCTTGTTTTTATCGATCCCGGAAAACAGGTTATAGCGTGCGGCAACTCCGACAATCCAGTTTTCATTTTGATCCAGACTATATTCGCCAAAAGCAAAAACATTCGGTTTTTTTGCCGCTTGCTGGGCTTTCACATTGGCTTGAGCCAATTGGGTATGCATGAATTAGCTCTACATGCTTTACATGTGGCACTGATGAAAGGCCAAGGTACACAATATTTATGGATTGATTCAACAACTCTGCCAATTTGTAAAAATCAACGTATTTAGCGTCATAAATCATTAATCCAAATTGCATCACATGGTAGAAGCTCAATGGGCTGGTTTTATGGCTGTAAATTACGTATTGCGATGAATCAATTTGGTGAAATTGCCTGTTCTGCTTTATCGAATGGACATGTTGCTAATATAAAAATGGTTGAGCAATTGGTTGCTGGTATAGAAGCAAAACTTTACGGGGATCGAGGTTACATCAGCCAAGAATTAAAAATTAGATTGAAAGATCAAGGTATTGATTTAATTACTTATCATCGGAAGAATATGCAGGCTATTCAACTCTGTGCATCAGATAAATATCACTTAAGACAACGCAATAAAATAGAAATATTATTCGGCTTATTGAAGGGGCAATACAATTTATTGACGAGTAAAGCACGTAGTCTTCATGGATTTCTGCGTGGAATTTACGCCTCACTATGTGGATATCAATTAACCCATCGAAATAAGCCAACAATTCAAATTAAGGACTCATCGGCTTAAGCAGGATTCGGGTTAAATAAGCTTTCAAAAATAGCTTGACACACTAAAGCTATTTTAAGCAGGCAATGAATATGAAAGAAAACGCTAAAGAAAAATAAAAAAAACAGCGTATGATTTACTCAATGGAATTTTAGATGATGCAGACAAGATGATCCGTAATGATTGGTCACGTGCCGAAATACAAGAAATTTATGACTTGCCTTTAATGGATTTACTGTTTCAGGCACAGCAAATTCATCGCCAAAACTTTGAACCGAATACTGTTCAGGTCAGTACTCTGCTTTCAATTAAAACGGGCCGTTGTCCGGAAGATTGTAAATACTGTTCGCAATCTGCACATTACGATACTGATCTGGAAATTGAAAAACGCGTAGAAGTACAAAAGGCGATTGCTGAAGCCAAACAGGCCAAAGCTTCCGGTTCGACCCGTTTCTGCATGGGCGCAGCATGGCGTAATCCGCATGAACGCGATATGCCGTATGTGCTGGAACTGGTGCAGGAAGTCAAGAAACTGGGCATGGAAACCTGTATGACTCTAGGAATGCTGAATGCCTCACAAGCGGAACGTCTGAAAGATGCAGGGCTAGATTATTACAACCACAACCTTGATACCTCACGTGAATATTATGCCAATGTCATCAGTACACGTAGCTTTGATGACCGCTTAAATACGCTTGATCATGTGCGTAATGCCGGAATTAATGTCTGTATAGTCAAACTACTTTATTATTCATACAAGATTCGAAAAAAACTCGAAATAACTCATCGACTGAGTCGATCAACCATTCTTTACGCTTACGTTTAACCCATGCCCACATGTGTTCTATAGGATTTAAATCAGGGCTGTATGCAGGAAGCCAAAGAATTTTATGCCCTTGTTGTTCCAATAACTCCTGAATATCTGCTCTTTTATGAAATGCTGCATTATCCATAACCACTACACTATTTTCTGGTAATGCTGGTATGAGGAATTGCTCAATCCAAAAATGAAAAACATCTGAATTGATTTTGCAGTCAAATAAACCGACTGAAAATAACTTACCCTCATGGATTGCTCCAATGGCATTGGTCTGATTCTTTAATTGCCAATTATATTGCCCTAAACAGGGTACTCCTTTTCGTGAGTAGCCATGAGGTCTATAATCATGTGACTTAAAACCACTTTCATCCAGATAAATAATCGGATGGTTTTTTTCTAATTCATTCACTTGCAGAATAAATTTATCCCTAAGCTTTGTATCTGCTTTAGGATGGCTTAACGTCTTTTTTTAACTGTAATATTTAAGCGCTTTAATGCAGCACCAATAGATGAAACACCACAATTAAAACGTGCAGCACGTTCATATTGATAAGCATCAGGATACTTTTCAACATCTTCACGTAAAGCATCATCGTTAATTTTAGAAGGTTTACGTACACGAGTTTTTTTAATCTCTATACGTTTCTTCCATTCAACAATGGTATTTTTATTAATTTCAAATTGTGCAGCTACCGCTCGAATAGAATAACCTTCCTCAAGCTTAGCTAAAATTTTACGTCTAAAATGTTCTGAATAACTCATTGCACCATTGTATTGGTTTTATAATGATTTGACTATAGTGGCGGTATTGTCGGCTTGGGCGAAGGCGTACAAGACCGAGTCGGTTTGTTATTTGAACTAGCGACTATGCCGATTCACCCGGGTTCGGTGCCCATAAATATGCTGGTTCCTATTGAAGGCACACCACTGGCCGATGTTGAAAAACTGGATGTGATTGACTGGATTCGTACTATTGCGGTAGCACGGATTATTATGCCGAAGAGTTATATCCGCTTGTCGGCAGGTCGTGAATCTCTCTCTGACTCTGATCAGGCACTGGCATTTATGGCTGGAGCTAACTCATTATTTTCAGGTGATAAATTGCTTACTGCCCCGAACAGTGGTGAAGGTAAAGACAAAGCCTTGTTTGCTAAATTAGGCTTAAAAGCTGAAGCTGCCAAGAAAACAGCTAAAGAATTGGCTGTAGATGCGATGCAACCTGCTTAATTAATCGTGTAACAAACAGGGATCATTTCAACTTGAATTGGTCCCTTTTTTATTGGAACAGACAAAATGAAGATACTGATGATTACGGGTTGGGGGCTAGGAACAGCGGTCTTAACCCCGTTTGTAGAACAGTTACGGCAGCAGCATCAAGTTGAAGTATGGGATATTTTTGATCCTAACGTGGAAAGTATTTTGGCCGAAAAAGTTAGGCAGGCGAGTTCTTTTGATGTCTTGATGGGATGGTCTTTGGGTGGACAGTTGGCACTTTTGCTGGCTAATGAAATCCAGCAACAATTGAAAATTGCCAAGCCAGTGATTTGCTGTATGTCAAATCCCTGTTTCGTGGCCAACGAAGCATGGCCACAGGCAATGCCAGTTGAACAATATACACAATTTAAATCCTCCATACTGGCTGATCCAAAACGCGGGATGCAGCGCTTCTGTACCTTGGTCACTTTAGCTGGCGCAGCAGCGCGTGAACGTGCAAAATTATTGCACCAACAGTTAAATAGTATTGATTTAAACTATCAGGTTAAGCATCTTTATCTATTGCAGCAATTAAATCTAGTGGATATCTTAAAAAATCATTCAGTCAAGATGCTATTTATATTTTCCGAGAATGATATGTTGGTTCCTTACAAAGTTAGTCAAGAATCCGTGTTTTTAACAACCCAAAATCTGAATTTGGTAAAAATACAGGGCACGCACGATGCCATCCTTTTTGATGCCAAGTTACTCGTTGAGCCAATTTTAAAATTTTTAGCCGATCTAGCTTAAGCAAAAAGAGATTGGTAGCTCTTGACGTTTCATTTTCAGATTTAACGCGCTAAGATCAGTTTTAGTTTTAATAATTGGGGTAAATTCTGTGCAGGACGCTTTTGATCAACAGCATATTTGGCATCCTTATACCTCCATGACACAACCCTTGCCATGTTACAAAGTTAAAGCTGCAAATGGTGCAGTCATTGAACTTGAAGATGGTACCGAGCTGATTGATGGCATGTCGTCCTGGTGGTGCACAATTCACGGTTATAATCATTCTGAACTCAATCAGGCCGTAACAAAACAATTAGAGTCGATGTCACATATCATGTTTGGTGGTTTGACTCATCAGCCTGCGATTGATGTGTCTAAACTGCTACTTGAGATCACGGCGCCTGAACTGGATAAAATTTTCTTTGCCGATTCCGGCTCGGTCGCGGTTGAGGTGGCGTTGAAAATGGCTGTGCAATATTGGAATGCACGTCAGCAACCACAAAAAACTAACTTTGTTACCACACGCTCTGGCTATCATGGCGACACCTGGAATGCCATGTCGGTTTGTGATCCTGTAACTGGTATGCATCAAATTTTTGGTTCGAGTTTGCCGAACCGTTTATTTGTTCCGGCACCTCAAAGCCGTTTTGATGGGGCATGGCAACCCGAAGATATACAGCCACTTGAGCACCTGCTGGTACAGCAGCATCAACAGATTGCTGCCATGATCATTGAGCCGATTGTGCAAGGTGCAGGCGGGATGCGTTTCTATCATCCAGAATATTTAAAGCAAGCTAAGTTGTTGTGTGAAAAGTACGATGTACTGCTGATTTTAGATGAAATTGCCACCGGTTTTGGCCGCACTGGAAAACTATTTGCTTATGAACACGCTCAGGTCACACCAGACATTATGTGTATCGGTAAGGCATTGACTGGTGGTTATATGACCTTGTCAGCGACCTTAACCACTCGCCATGTAGCAGAGACGATTTCAAGTGGTGAAGCGGGTGTGTTCATGCATGGCCCAACTTTTATGGCTAATCCGTTGGCCTGTGCGGTCGCATTAAAAAGTACCCAGCTGTTACTGGCTCAAGACTGGCAGACGCGTATTCAACAGATTGAAAGGACACTAGAACAATATTTACTGGATTTAAAATCCTTGGCACAAGTCAAAGATGTGCGTGTCCTCGGCGCAATTGGCGTAGTTGAGCTACATCAAACTATTGATTTGGCGCGTTTTCAGGCTGAATGTGTATGCCGTGGCGTCTGGATTCGTCCTTTTGGCCGTCTGGTCTATGTCATGCCGCCATATGTAATTTCAACACAGCAACTTGAAACTTTATTAAAGCATATGCGGGAGATGATTCAGCAGATAGAGGCAGTAGCATGAACCATCTTGAGCATTTCCAGCAGCAGCTAGATGACTTGAAACAGCAAGGGCAATATCGCCAGTTTAAGTCCAATATTTCTAGCCAGCCAAGATTGCAACTCAATGGCCAAGAGATGCTGAATCTGGCATCCAATGACTATTTAGGTCTGGCATCCAACTTAACGCTACGTGAAGAATTTTTTGACCTCACGCCGATGTCTGAGCGATATATGAGTTCAAGCTCTTCACGTTTACTGACAGGAAACTTTCCCAATTTTGAACAACTTGAAGCACAGATGTCACAGGATTTTGGACGTTCAGTACTGCTGTTTAATAGTGGTTATCACATGAATATCGGGATTCTTCCTGCGCTCAGTAATGCTAAAACCATGATCATTGCTGACAAACTGGTACATGCCAGTATTATCGACGGGATTCGTTTATCTAAAGCTGGCTATGTGCGTTACCGCCATAATGACCTGCAGCATTTGACTCAGTTTTTAGAAAAATATCAGTCAGATGAATCTATCCAGCGCATTATTGTGGTAACTGAATCAATTTTCAGTATGGATGGGGATGAAACAGATTTAGCTGCTTTGGTGGCATTAAAACAGCAGTTTGCAAAAGTCATGCTTTATGTCGATGAGGCACATGCAATTGGTGTGCGCGGTGAACGTGGATTGGGCTGCGCAGAACAGTATCAAGTATTGGATCAGATTGACTTCCTGGTCGGTACCTTTGGCAAGGCTTTGGCTTCAGTTGGTGGTTATCTGGTCTGTGCGCCAGTGATTCGTGACTATCTGATTAATAGCATGCGACCTTTAATTTTTAGTACCGCCCAGCCGCCACTATGTATGGCCTGGACTAGATTTATTTTTCAGAAGGTACAGCAGCTTCAGGCGGGACGAGTACATTTGGCAGCATTGGCTGTACGCTGTCAGCAGGGCATTCAAGACTTGGGATATCACTGTCCGTCAACTTCGCAAATTGTGCCGGTACTGATTGGTGAGGCAAAACGCACCATTCAGGCGGCTGAAATTATGCAACAGCAGGGATTTTATGTGCTACCAGTACGTCCGCCAACGGTTCCTGCCAATACCTCCAGACTCAGAATCTGCCTGAATCAGAACATTTCTGCGGATGAGCTGGATGCATGTCTGCAGGTGCTGAGGAATTTGCCGCGATGAACAGCAAACAAATTGCCCAACGTTTTGCTCAGGCAAATCTCAGTTATGAACAGCATGCGCTGGTACAAAGTGCCGTAGCGGCAGAGTTGATGCATTTCATGCAGCAGCATGTGGCACAACCACATTTGCAAAGGGTATTGGAAATTGGCTGCGGTTCAGGATTGTTTACCCGGCTTTTTATGCAGTATTACAGCTTTGATCATTTATTTTTAAATGACCTATATGTCGAAGTGAAGCAGCACTTCCCGGAAGCTGATCGGCTTTTGTGGGGAATTGGTAATATTGAAACCTTGCCACTGCCGCAGTCTCTGGACATGGTGTTGTCTTGTTCTGCATTGCAATGGATCTCGGATTTAAAAGCATTGTTGCTCAACATTGCGCAGGCCTTAAATCCCTCTGGGCATCTGTGTTTTGCCAGTTATACTGACAATAATTTAAAGGAAATTAAGGCACTGACCGGACAGGGCTTGGATTATCTGCCTTTAGCAAAGGTCTGTGAACTGCTTGAATCCTTAGGCTTTGACATTCTGCTGCAGACAGAAGAACAGATGACCTTGCATTTTGAGCATCCGAAACAGGTGTTACAGCATATCAAAGCCACTGGTGTACAGGCGACGGCACAGGGGTTTCGGTGGACAAAATCGTCCTTACAGGATTTTTATACCGGCTATCAACAATTCCAAGACCCTGAAAGCAAACAGTATGCACTGACCTATCATCCGGTTTATGTCATTGCACGGAAGACAGCATGAGCGCACAGATTTATTTTGTCAGCGGCATTGATACCGCAATTGGTAAAACCTTTACTACTGGTTTTCTGGCCAAAAATTGGAATGAGCAGGGCATTCGTACCATAACCCAAAAGCTGATCCAGACCGGAAATGTCGATATATCAGAAGATATCGAACAGCATCGTGCAATTATGGGTTGTGGATTGTTACAGGAAGACCAGCAAAAACTGACCATGCCGGAAATTTTTACGTATCCGGCTTCACCGCATCTTGCTGCGCGACTGGATGGGCGAGCCATTAACTTTGAACAGATTCATCAGGCTACCGAACAGCTGGCTGCGGCCTACGACTGTATTTTGCTGGAAGGTGCCGGTGGTCTGATGGTGCCCTTAACCGAAGAGTTCCTGACTATTGATTATATTCAGACACATAATTATCCGGTGATTCTCGTCACTTCAGGGCGTTTAGGCAGTATTAATCATACCTTACTGAGTCTTGAGTTGTTAAAACTCCGCGGGGTTCAATTATATGCCATTGCTTTTAATCATGCAGATAACTCCAAAGATCCCTTGATCGCTGAAGATACCATTGCTTATTTAAAACAGTATTTGCAGCGTGATTTTGCTGATACGACATGGGTTGATATTCCAGCTTTAAATTTAGCCCTGTCTTCTCATAAGTAAGTGATCCGCTTGCAGCGAGGCTGATGTGAATGCTTAAATATTGAGGTTGCGCCACTGTAAATTGAATCTGATAGCCATATTTGTTTAACACCATTTTCATCAAATATAAGTCTAGCCCATGCCCATTTTGCTAGGGAGATTTATGCCAGAAACGCTGTCCCAATTATGCATATCTTCAACCTTTGATTATCATTATGAATGATCAGCACACATGCAGCATAGCAATTGAAATGGTGTTTGCCTGTGCATGCAATAGAGCATTGTTAAGTAGGTTTTTAAAGACGGTATCTAGTTCAAAATCGGGTAGGGCAACTCGGGTCAGGCTCGGTCAGTCAATTGTTAAACTGAGTTCAATTTCCGGATAAAGCGACTGTAAATCGGCAATCACCTGAGTCAGGAGCCGTGCAATTTCAATACTGCACTAGATATCACTCAGTACTTGATCGGTAGAGGAAAGTGCTAGAAGCTGTTCCAGTAGCTGGGTACATCGGCGGATACCAAGGTGTACCTGCTGCAAGCTCTGTTGCAATTTGGGCGAGCTTGCCTGTTGTTCTGCCATCAGTTGTGCAAGCTGAATATGAGTTTTGATCGCGGTTAAAGGACTACGCAATTCATGGGCGGCGTATGAACTAAATACTTTTTCATTTTCCGGATTTTGATGCAGTTTATGTATTAAGTGCTTAGAGTTTTGGGCAAAGGACTGTACCTTGGAAGGCATTACTTTGGCATCTAAGGTTTTTAAATAGTGAGTAGCATCATTCACTGATAAATTTGGCTGACTTAAAAGGTTGAAACTTCATCTAAGGCTTTAAGCTCTCGACGAATAATCAAAACGATTAAGTCTATACATAGCAATAAAGACAAAATTATTGGTATTAATACCGATTATAAAATCTTTTTGAGCAATTATCCACGTAGGAACATCCGCTCTGCTACCACCACTTGAATATCCTCACGACCTAACACATAACTGAGCCTCACCTTGTTGCTTTGTACTAAAGCCAACTACTTGGTGGCTTAAATCTTTCGGTGCACCTCGGGTTTTTGCTACCACATGCTGAACGACACTGACGTCAGAGCCAAATAAAGACACTTTATAGGCAATCAACTGCTCTTGATTGGTGGAATGAAGTTGTTGGGCTAGTACATTTTCATCCAAGTTTTGCATCGGCAGTTGTTGAGTCAATCGAGCGACCATTGGATGGCTGAATCAAACCAAATTGATATATTTCCTTGACTGAGCAAGGCTTTATTGTAGGTAGATCAACTGGTTGTACGATAGATCTTGGGTGCAGACCTCTTCATTTAGAAATTATATTCCCCAAGAAGCTTTCAGTGGTAGGTTTGTGCAACAAAGCCTCTTGCAAATAAAGGCTATCAAGGGATTTATACATTGTATCCAAATAGTTTATGGCCATTAAAAGCAAAAAAGCACTAAAAACCAGATCTCGAGCTAAAACTTTATAACCAAGAAATCAATAAAAGAAGAATTGGAATTGAACAGGTATTTGGAACTTTGAAAACCTTCAAAATCCTTGCCGAGCGATATCGCAACCCTGGCAAAAGACTAGGATTAAGATTTAATTTAATTGTGGGAATCTATAATTTTGAGCTGAGTAAAAAGTGAATTATGAAAGAAATCTAATGTATAAAATTTTAAGAGATTATAAAAATTGGTCATACCAAAAAATAAATTAAATCTTTTATATTGTGTTTTTGGGTTAATATTACTAATATTGCTAATACAAAATGCACATTTTATCTCTTAAACACCAAATTGGTCATACCAATTTGGTGTTTAAGTACAATAAACTGTTCAATCTAGTAGTTAAGCATTTCAAGGAGTAGACAATGCTTCAACAGTGGCAACAAATTTATGATCCTATAGGCAATATCTGGATTTCGAGTGCTATTGCGCTAGTTCCAATTATTTTCTTTTTTTTAGCGTTAGCTATTTTTCGCATGAAGGGTAGTGTAGCCGCTACAATTACCGTTTTTTTAGCCTTTCTGGTCTCATTATTTTTATACAAAATGCCAATTGGAATGGCATTAGCATCAATGGTCTATGGATTCTTCTACGGCCTGTGGCCAATTGCATGGATTATTATCGGTGCAGTTTTTATATATAAGATTTCAGTAAAAACTGGACAGTTTGATGTTATTCGTTCGTCTATTCTGTCAATTACAGAAGATCAACGTCTGCAAATGCTATTAGTTGGGTTTGCTTTTGGTACGTTTTTAGAAGGTGCGGCAGGTTTTGGTGCGCCCGTCGCAATTACTGCGGCACTGTTGGTGGGACTCGGCTTTAAGCCTTTATATGCGGCTGGGCTATGCCTGATAGTTAATACTGCACCTGTTGCTTTTGGTGCAATGGGAATTCCGATCATTGTCGCTGGGCAGGTTTCAGGTGTTGACACCATGGAAATCAGTCAAATGGTTGGTCGTCAGTTACCCTTTATGGTGCCAATTGTATTGATCTGGATCATGGCAATCATGGATGGTTGGCGTGGGGTTAAAGAAACTTGGCCTGCTATTTTAGTTGCCAGCTTATCTTTTTCTTTAGCGCAATATCTAACATCAAATTTTGTTGGGCCTGAGTTACCCGATATCACTGCTGCAATTGCATCATTAATCAGTTTAACTATCTTACTTAAGTATTGGAAACCAAAACATATTTTTCGTTTTGAGGATAAAAATATACAGGTAGATGAAACTATTATCAAGCAAGCTCGTAAACAATATAGTGTGGCACAGATAGCCAAAGCCTGGTCTCCATTTCTGATACTTACAGCAATGGTGACGATCTGGAGCATCAAACCTTTTAAAGATTTATTTGTTAAGGACGGCCCATTAAGTGATTTAGTAGTTTCAATTAAAGTGCCGTATTTGCATCAATTGATTCAAAAGCTACCACCTGTCGTGCCTGAAATTAAAGATTATGATGCGATTTATAAGTTTGATTGGTTATCAGCAACGGGTACGGCGATTATATTGGCGGCATTGATCACGATTATTTATTTAAACATGAAACCTAAAGAGGCAGTTTCGACATTCTTTGAAACCGTGAATGAACTAAAAACCCCAATTTATTCGATTGGTATGGTACTGGCTTTTGCGTTCATTGCAAACTATTCAGGTCTGTCAGCAACGCTTGCTTTAGCACTGGCACATACGGGTCAGGCTTTCACCTTCTTCTCACCATTCTTGGGTTGGAGTGTTTCTTACAGGTTCAGATACTTCAGCTAACGCATTGTTTTCAGCGTTACAAGCAACTACAGCACAGCAAATCGGTGTGCCTGAAGTCTTGTTAGTTGCTGCCAATACCAGTGGTGGAGTAACAGGTAAGATGATTTCCCCTCAATCAATCGCGATTGCTTGTGCAGCAGTGGGTTTAGTTGGTAAAGAATCTGATTTATTTAGATTTACAGTAAAACACAGCATTATCTTTACGGTGATGATTGGTATTATTGTGACCTTACAAGCTTATGTTTTCCCGTGGATGATTCCGTAAACGGGTCAAGGAAAAAAATGAAAGTCTCCGACAAAGTGGTACAGCGTTTACGTCTGTTGATTGAAAAAAATAATGTGCAAGTCGGAGAGCGATTGCCTGCTGAACGCCAACTCTGTGAACAGTTAGGTGTGTCTCGTAGCTCTTTACGTGAGGCGATTCAACAACTGATTACCGCAGGGATTATTCAGAGCAAAGCGGGTGCAGGCACCTATTTAAAGCAGTTGCCTGCACATTGGTCACAGTATCAAATCGTTGAGCCATTATCCGGTTTGATGGATCAGGATCCTGAATATCGTTTTGATGTACAAGAAGCTCGTATGGTGCTTGAAGGTGGTACAGCATGGTATGCCGCACAACGTGCCACACCCAGTGATTTGATCAATATTCGTCAATGTTTTGAGCAGATTAGCCATTTTCAGGCTTTAGGTGATGATGCCCACGCAGCAATAGCGGATGCGAATTTTCATCTGGCGATTGCAGAAGCATCCCACAATCTAGTGCTGATCCAAATGATGCGTAGTTTGTTTGATTTATTGCAAGACAACGTGATGTTAGGGCGACGTAAAGTTTACACCACACCACAACATTTTGAACAATTGCATGACCAGCATTTTGAGGTGATGGACGCAATTGAACGTCAAGACTCAGAGACTGCACGTAAGGCAGCTTGTGGGCATATTGAATTTGTTGTTCAACGCGTACGTATGATCGATGAAGAAGAAGCTCGTCGTCAACGTTCGAGTCGATTAAATAGGACATAAGTTATGATTATTTCTTCTGCAAATGACTATCGTGAAGCTGCGAAACGTCGTTTACCGCCATTTTTATTTGAATACATCGATGGTGGTGCCTATGCGGAATATACTTTAAAGCGTAATGTAGACGATTTATCAAAAATCGCTTTACGTCAACGTGTGTTAAATGACATGTCTGAGCTGAGCTTAGAAACGCAATTGTTTGGTGAAAATTTGGCGTTGCCAGTGGCATTGTCACCTGTAGGTCTAACGGGTATGTATGCGCGTCGTGGTGAAGTTCAAGCCGCGGTTGCCGCAGATAAAAAGGGCATTCCATTTACCTTATCAACAGTTTCAGTTTGTCCAATTGAAGAAGTGGCACCTGCGATTCAACGTCCGATGTGGTTTCAACTGTATGTACTACGTGACCGTGGTTTTATGAAAAATGCCTTGGAACGTGCTAAAGCCGCAGGCTGTTCTACCTTAGTATTCACAGTCGATATGCCTGTTCCAGGTGCGCGTTATCGTGATGCACATTCAGGAATGAGTGGTAAAAATGCTGCAATACGTCGTTATATGCAATCGTGTATGCACCCACACTGGGCTTGGAATGTCGGTTTATTGGGTCGTCCGCATGATTTGGGTAACATTTCGAAATATTTAGGTAAGCCGACAGGTCTGGAAGATTATATCGGTTGGCTGGGAAATAACTTTGACCCTTCAATTTCTTGGAAAGATCTTGAGTGGATTCGTGATTATTGGGAGGGTCCCATGGTTATTAAGGGGATTTTAGATCCTGAGGATGCCAAGGATGCGGTACGTTTCGGAGCAGATGGAATTGTGGTCTCCAATCACGGTGGTCGTCAGCTTGATGGTGTTTTGTCTTCTGCTCGTGCGCTTCCTTCAATTGCAAGTGCGGTCAAAGGTGACATCAAAATTTTAGCAGATTCAGGGATTCGTAACGGTCTTGATGTGGTACGTATGTTGGCTATGGGTGCAGATATTTGCATGCTTGGTCGTGCATTTGTATACGCACTTGGTGCTGCCGGCGGTTCTGGGGTAAGTAATTTACTAGATTTGATTGAGAAAGAAATGCGTGTGGCAATGACATTGACTGGTGCAAGAACCATTGCAGATATTACATCGGATTGCCTGGTCAAGCTAGAGAAAGAGTAAGCGATTTAATTACTCACATTACTAAGGCTTTGCCAACTTTCCTTTGAAAAAAGAGATTTTTATCTGAATAATTTGGGTAAACAAAGCTTCCTTTTGAAAAAAACCAACCTTGGCAAGAGTCACCGACATAAAATACACTAAATAACATAATTGGTACGTTAATAAACTCTATATATAACAGTTATATAGAGTTTTTATTTTGTGTGACGTAATTTAAGGTGGGGTCGGATACTTTGATTTTTGGTCACTAATTTATTGTGATAATCAACAATAATAACCAACATACATATGCTTAATCTAAGGGTATTTTACTGACTGGTATAATTTTATGATGAGAGGGGTGTTGCCTGAGGTTACGGTTTCTGTTTGGCCTTTTGGCGTAAGACGTACAAATATAAGCTTTCTACTTTTTCACGTGCCCATGGTGTGGTACGCAAGAATCGCAATGATGATTTAACACTTGGATCTATGCAAAAACATCTAACTTCAATTTTACGACTTAAACCTTCAAAGCCACCGTAGTAATCCAATAATTCATCCAAAATGTCAGCAAGTTTTTTGCCGTGTAAAGGGTCATTGGAGGTGTTCATAATAGATCAATCGTATTTTGGGTGGTCATTATTATAACCTGGGCTAGTTGGAAAACTAGAGAGTTGGAATGTAGGTAATGATGGACTGAATAACCACCAAAATTCTGGAGCACACCCAACCATAGGGTGATGCATCATATATATGACTTGGTAATCCCATTTGTTGTGTAGGAAAGTTTTTTCTTAATGGGTCACCTTTTAACGGAAGTAGGTAAGAGGAAAGCTCTAAACCTTTACGGATCGCTTCAGCACTGTATTCAAAGGCAATTAATAGTTGACCTGTGATTGCTGTTGAGGAGACCAGTATACCCTAAAGCCAATATTCACCCCATCCATTGTAGTAAAACCCCAACCTTGGCAAGAGTCACCAACATAAGATACACTAAATAACATAATTGGTATGTTAGTAAACTCTATATATAACAGTTATATAGAGTTTTTATTTTGTGTGGTGTAATTTAATGTAGGGTGGGGTAATTTGATTTTTGGTCACTAATTTATTGTGATAATCAACAATAATAACCAACATACATATGCTTAATCTAAAGGTATTTTACTGACTGGTATAATTTTATGATGAGAGGGGTGTTGCCTGGGGCTACGGTTTCTGTTTTGCTTTTTGACGTAACACGTACAAATATAAGCTTTCTACTTTTTCACGTGCCTAGGGTGTGGTACGCAAGAATCGCAATGATGATTTAACACTTGGATCTATGCAAAAACATCTAACTTCAATTTTACGACTTAAACTGAACCGTACCGGGTTTGTCGGAGACTTTTTTATTTAAGTTAGGCCACCTGACCTAACGGGTTAATCTTGTCATAGTACATTGCTTCAAACTCAAAAGGTGATACAACCCAGTGCACTGTGTACACGCTTTTTATTGAACCAATCTACCCAGTTTAGTGTTGCAAGTTGTACATCTGCTAAACCTTGCCAATCTGCTTTTAGATATTCAATCACCTCTGTTTTGTATAAGCCATTCACCGTTTCAGCCAAAGCATTATCGTATGAATCACCAGTCGTACCGACTGATGCTCGTAAATTTGCTGCTTCTAAACGATTGGTATAGCGAATGGAAAGATATTGCACACCTCTGTCGGAATGATGAATCACATTCTTTGGCATGCCTCGATCGTGCAATGCATTGCTCCAATGCATCGAGCACCATATCTGTATTCATTCGTGTAGATACTTTCCATCCAACTATTGCTCGTGAGAACACATCAATAACAAATGCGGTATATACCCAGCCTGAATGAGTTTGAATATAGGTAAAGTCACCCACCCATAGTTGGTTTGGATGATCAGCATTAAAATTACGTTTCACTAAATCATCTGCCCGTTTTTGGTCATCTCGGTTACGGGTGGTTTGTTTATTCTTACCACGCCAAACACCTTGTATACCTAGCTTTTGCATCAATCGAGCAACAGTACAGCGTGCAATAATATAGCCTTCACGTTTCAGTTTTTGCCAGACTTTACGTACACCATACCGACCTGAACTTTCCTTCCAAATTCGTTTAATCTCCTCAGCATGATGCAAGTCATGTAAATCTCGCTTTGCTCGATGTTCTGGATTTTCGCAGAGATCTAGAGTCCGGTAATAGGTTGAAGCTGCGATCGGTAAAATCCTACAAATCGCATCAACACCATATAAGTCTTTATTGTTATGGATGAAATCCACCATTATTTGTGTGGGCGGTCGAGCTCCGCCTGGGCGAGAAAAGCGGCTGCTTTACGTAGAATTTCATTGGCACGCTTTAATTCTTTAATTTCACGTTCCATTTGCTTCATTTTTTCTTGATCAGATATCTGTTGTACTTTAATAGGATTTTGCTGATCTAAATGCTTTTGATGCCAGGCACGAAGTGTTTCAGGAGTACAACCAATCTTAGGCGCAATTGCTGTGATTGCAGCCCAAGTAGAAGGATAATCTTTTTCAGATTCAATCAATAATTGAACCGCTCTTTCTCTGATTTCAGGGGTATATTTTAATTTTGTCATCGGGACACTACGCTTCGCTACGTCTTGCGAAGCAATGCTTCTCATCTCAGAATATTGACTCTCCGACAAACCCGGTACGGTTCTCTTCTGATGATTCAGTGAAAAGGGTCATTTATTTAGCAACTTCAAATGCTGCTAAAAAATGGACCATGCCAATTCAAAATTGGCGTTTAGCAATGAATTGGTTTACGATTCAGTTCGATGATCGATTAAAAGATCATTTATAAAAAATGAGACTCACACAAAATAATTTACAGGCTCGTAGAAACATGAAAATACATTCTTTTGGTGAACACAATAACATTACTTTATCTAATAATTGTATTGAAGTTCGAGGTGCACGTGAGCATAACCTTAAGGATGTAGATGTTTCTATCCCAAGAAATGCACTTGTTGTTTTCTCAGGTGTATCGGGTTCAGGAAAATCATCACTTGCTTTTGGAACTATTTTTGCTGAAGCACAAAGAAGATATTTCGAATCTGTTGCACCTTATGCAAGACGCTTAATAGATCAGGCCGGAGTACCAGATGTTGATGCTATTGATGGTCTACCACCAGCAGTAGCATTGCAACAACAACGTGGTGCAAGTAATACCCGTTCTTCTGTTGGAAGTGTAACAACTTTATCAAGTCTCGTGCGAATGATTTATTCGCGTGCTGGTGCATATCCTGCCGATCAGCCAATGTTATATGCCGAGGACTTTTCACCGAACACTCCTCAAGGTGCTTGTCCTACCTGTCATGGTTTAGGTCACATTTATGAAGTTACAGAATCGACAATGGTTCCTGACCCAACACTCAGTATTCGTGAGAGAGCTATCGCATCATGGCCACCTGCTTGGCACGGGCAAAACTTACGCGATATCCTAGTAACCCTAGGGTATGATGTTGATCGACCATGGAAAGATTTACCGCAATCGGATAGAGACTGGATTTTATTTACTGAAGAAACCCCAACAGTTCCTGTCTATGCTGGTTTAAGCCCCGCTGAGACTCAATCTGCACTTAAACGTAAACTAGAACCCAGCTATATGGGCACTTTCACTGGTGCTCGTCGCTATGTCCTTCATACTTTTGCTAATACGCAAAGCACGTTGATGAAAAAACGTGTTTCACGTTTTATGGAAGGAAAAATATGCCCTTCCTGTCATGGTAAACGCCTTAAACCAGAAGCCTTATCTATTACCTTTGCTGGAGTAGATATTGGTGAGTTTATGCAACTTTCTTTGGATAAGTTAACTTGCCTGCTTGAGCCCATTGTTCTTGGCAATTTCGACGCTCATGATGCTGGAGAAAAGACTAATAATAAAGTAACCCAACTTGATAGATCTGAACGAGCAACAACAGGTAGAGCAGTGCATTCTGTATCTCCAGATGTAAGACGTACGTCAGCACTTTCAGATGAAAAGAAAATTGCTGCCCAGCGTTTAGCAAATGGTGTGGTGGGGCGTTTAAATCAATTACGCCAGTTAGGTCTTGGTTATCTAACATTAGATAGAGCCACACCGACTCTTTCAGCGGGAGAGTTACAACGTTTGCGTTTAGCAACACAATTAAGTTCTATGCTATTTGGTGTAGTTTATGTACTGGATGAACCGTCTGCTGGATTACATCCTTCAGATAGTCAGTCATTATATGATTCTCTCGATAAATTAAGAGACGCTGGAAACTCCGTATTTGTTGTAGAGCATGATTTAGAGCTCATGCGTCGTGCTCAATGGTTAGTGGATGTTGGACCAGATGCAGGAGAGCAAGGTGGTAATATTTTATATAGTGGAGTACCTCAGGGTTTAAGTGAGATTTCAGCTTCACGTACTGCAAGTTATTTATTTAATAAAATCCCAGTTACTCAAAGTTATGGACGTACACCCTCTGGTTGGCTTGAACTTAACAATATTTACCGACATAACCTGCATAATATTGATGCTCGTATACCTCTTGGTGTACTTACAGCAGTTACAGGTATTTCAGGTTCAGGTAAATCTAGTCTCGTTTCTCAAGCTTTACCCGAGTTAGTACTTTCATATTTAGGCAATGAATCTGAAACTGAAAACAATAATGAAAATAATCCTTTAAATGAAGGAATGTTGGTTACCGAGGTTACACTGGGTTCTCTGGCTGGTGATGTGGAGGCTATACAGCGTCTGGTACAGGTTGATCAAAAACCAATTGGCCGTACTCCACGTTCTAATCTGGCAACTTATACGGGTTTATTTGATCATGTTAGAAAGTTATTTGCTGGGACTCCTGAAGCTCGCCAAGCTCATTATGATGCTGGACGTTTTTCGTTTAATGTGGCTAAAGGGCGATGTGAAACTTGTGAAGGTGAAGGCTTTGTCAGTGTAGAGTTATTGTTTATGCCAAGTGTATATGCCCCTTGTCCGACATGTCATGGTGCTCGATATAATGATAACACTCTGAAAATTCGCTGGAATGGACGTAATATTGCTGAAGTATTAGGAATGACCGTCAATGAAGCACGTGATTTTTTTGATGGAGAGGTCTCGATTGCTCGTTCACTACAATTATTAAAGGAAATTGGCCTTGGTTATTTACGTTTAGGGCAACCAGCGACTGAACTATCTGGTGGAGAAGCGCAACGTATTAAATTGGCGACCGAGCTGCAACGCAATCAGCGTGGAAATACACTGTATATACTTGATGAGCCAACTACAGGTTTGCATCCATCAGATGTAGATCGATTGTTAGTTCAATTGCAGCGATTAGTCGATGCGGGTAATACCGTGGTTATGATTGAGCATGATATGCGTGCCGTTGCACAAGCAGATTGGGTGATTGATGTGGGACCAGGTGCTGGAAATGCTGGTGGGAATATTGTTGTGGCAGGAACACCAAAACAAATAACAGAAAATCAAGATAGCCGTACTGCTCCATATTTAGTTAATGAGTTAGTGAGTCGTGATACTAAACGTTGATATTGCGAGTGGGTAGAATAAAACCTTAAATTAAAAGCCTGTAAAATCAATCAGATATTTTTTGTTTTAGGTGGTGTGTGAGCATGAAATCTAAAAGTTTTTTCAACTAAGGGCTTTGTTGCACAAACCTATCTGTAAAGGCTTTTTCAGCGATATAATTTTCAAATGAAGAAGCCTACACACAAAATCTACCGCACAACCAATTGGCCCGCATATAACCGAGCACTCATGAGTCGCGGAAATATTGCCATTTGGTTTGATCCTGCTACGCAATGGTATGCGCCATCAAAAGGCAAACAAGGGCGAAATCAAACCTACTCCGACGCAGCCATCCAATGCGGCTTAATGATTAAATCCTTATTCCGTCTGTCTTTACGTATGGTTACTGGCTTTGTGCAAAGTCTGATTAAACTTTGCGGCTGAGCAGCCCCGAATATCAGTGATATTCGTACAGTACGCTTTGTAGAAGACAAAAGCATATTGATATTGTAATCAGCTACCAAAAAAGTAGAGATGGGCTGCATCTACTCATGGACTCTACAGGCATGAAGTTTCTAGGTGAGGGCGAATGGAAACGCAAGAAACATGGACCTGAATATCGTCGCCAATGGCGTAAACTTCATATTGGTATAGATGCTAAAACCCTACAAATACGAGCAGTTCAGCTTACAACCAATAATGTCAGTGATTCACAGGTGCTTGGTGATTTACTTAATCAGATTCCACAAGATGAGCAGATTGACTCTGTTTATACCGATGGAGCTTATGACACCAAGCAATGCCGTCAGGTCATTGCAGATCGGCAAGCGCATGCGGTGATTCCACCTAGAAAAAATGCGAAACCATGGAAAGATACAAAGAGTAGCTCGCTAGAACGAAATGAATTACTTCGAACAGTTAAACGTTTAGGCAGGACATTATGGAAAAAATGGTCAGGCTATCATCGGCGAAGTTGGTTGAAACTAAGATGCACTGCATTAAATTATTAGGAGATAAACTCAGCGCAAGGAGTTTTGATAGCCAAGTGAATGAAATTCATGCACGTGTAGCAGTCCTCAACAGATTTACGGAATCAGGTCGACCACTTACCCAAGTTACGTCTTAAATTTGGCTCAATTAGGGGCGCTTTGCATTTCAAATCTTTGTGCAACAAAGCCCTTTGAAAGCGTAAAACTTTCATTGAGAACAATAATGGGTATAGACAGGGACAGTACGAGTTGAGGTGAAACAATAATATTAGTTGTTTTTTAGTTGAACCTTTTTTTGTCAATCGAATTGTTTTTAGTTCAAACATGATGAAGTTTATGAATTAAAATTTAATTCAACATATCATATTTATCTAAATAAAGGATAGTACTTTAACTTATTGAAATCAGGTAAGTGTAAGGGATATATGAAGTTATTGTTTGGTATACTTCGCTTAACATAATCAATATTATACGAAATCAGTGTTAGAACCCATTTAAAGTGTCTATATTCTCACCAATAAAAATGTCTGGTTTATGATGGTTTTCACCATCATGGACTGGATATGAAATATAGATGCTGATCACTATGTCTGACAAAGAAATTCAACGTCTTGCAGTTCTGCAAGACGTTCGAGATCATCGTATTACACAAGTCCGTGCTGCTGAAATCCTTAATCTTTCAACCCGTCAAATTACCCGGTTATTACAGAAGCTCAATCAAGATGGTGTTTCAAGTATGTCGCATGCCAGTCGTGGTCAACCGGGCCATCATCGCCATGACGATTTATTAAAATCAAAATTTCTTTCCATTATTTCTGAACATCTGCTGGGATTTGGACCTGCCTTGGCCCATGAGAAGCTCAGCAGCATGTTTGACCTGAATATCCCGGTAGAAACGCTTCGGCGCTGGATGACTGCAAATGACCTCTGGATTCCACGATCCAAGCGCCTTAAACGTCCATATCAGCCACGTTATAACCGGGATTGCTTCGGTGAGCTGATCCAGATCGATGGCTCATATCATGACTGGTTCGAAGGACGCGCTGCTAAGTGCTGCTTGCTGGTTTATATCGATGATGCCACTGGAAAGCTGTTGCATCTGCGCTTCTGTGAGGCGGAAACGACCTTCGACTATATGCTTTCAACCCGAGCCTACATTGAACAATACGGTAAGCCTCTGGCCTTTTATAGCGATAAACATTCGGTCTTCCGAGTGAACCAGAAATCGAGCCAGGACAGCAAAATCACGCAATTTGGCCGGATTCTGAATGAGTTAAAGATTGATATTATCTTTGCCAACTCACCACAGGCTAAAGGTCGCGTAGAACGCGCGAATAGAACCCTTCAAGACCGTTTGATCAAGGAGATGCGTCTGGAAGGCATCAGTTCAATTGCCAAAGCCAATGCCTGGCTACCCTGCTTTATTGAGCAGTTCAACCAGAAGTTTGCCAAGTGTGCGCGAAATTCAAAGAACTTACATCGTCCTCTAACTGAATCTGATGCTGAGCTGGAGGATATATTCACCTGGCAGGAACCGCGTAAGGTCACGAAGAACCTCACCATCACGTATGACAAGTGTATTTATCTGCTTGAACCGACAGAGCTAAATCATAAGCTTGTTGAGCAATACATTTCATTTCTGGAGTACCCGGATGGCACTGTGGCGATCATGCATGAAGGACGGAAGATCAACTATAGCGTCTTCAATAAACTGGCTGGACTACAGCAGAATGAAGTGGTTGAGAATAAAAAATTAGGCTCGATTCTGGCGCATATTCAACAGCAACATGAAGAATTGGAAAAAAAAATAAACGTTCCCGGGCCAAGAAAAGTATGCCGAGTCGTAAAGCTCAGAAAGCTGTTATTGAACAAAGAAATTTAAATCCTGTGCTTGACTCTTGCAGTTAAAAACAGGAGATTTTAAATGGTTTATCGCATAGACACTTTAAATGGGTTCTAACATAATGGATGTTCGTATAGATTAATTGCATATTGTATTCGATCAAATACAATATAGTGAGAAGATAAGGAATCCTCATGCTTGAAATTATACGTCTTCCAGAATTTGATGAATGGTTGGATGGCATTAAAGACAATATGACTCGTATTCGCTTGAATCGTGGATTGGATAAGGTTCAACGTGGAAATTGGGGGAGACATCAAACCTCTCCAAGATGGCGTTTGGGAAATGAGAGAATTCTTCGGTTCTGGGTGGAGGATGTATTACATTCAACATGGTGACGTAGTGATTGTAATGCTTGGTGGAGGAGATAAATCAACTCAGCAACAAGACATCGATCGTGCAGTCAAACTATCGAAAACATTGGAGGATTAAAATGGTTAGAGTCGCTGATTTACCAAGTTTTGATATGGCTGAGTCACTCAAAACTGAAGAAGATATTGTGATGTATCTCAACATGGTTCTTGAAGAGAATGATCCAGCTGAATTAGCTCATGCTCTTGGTGTTATTGCTAAAGCTCGTGGCATGACTCAAATCGCTAAAGAAGCAGGAATTGGGCGTGAGGCACTCTACAAAGCCCTACGTCATGATTCAGCACCACGTTTTGATACGATTAATCGTGTAGTGAATGCTTTAGGCTTAAAACTCAAAGTACAACACGCCTAAGACTTTAAAAAATATAGTAAAAATGGGAGCTAAAGGCTCCCATTTTTAGATTCGTATAACGTGTATTATGTTAATTTTAGAGAAACTCATAAATGAATATAATAATTTGATTAAAATCCATTCTCTAAAATTCGGATATCAACACCAAGAACATCATCTTTTATCTTAAAGTGATGTTCTTGCATATGTACGGTTGCAAGGTGGGAATCTAAATGCTTGATACTTTTCCATTTTTCCAACATAACGACTGTATTTTTCAATGGCGCCTGATAAGACGCATGACTCTCATGATTAATAAGTAATTCGTAACCAAAACAACCATCTTCTTCAAGCACTGTTGGTGTGATCTCCTTGAATGAATTGATTACATGTTGCAGATGCTCTGAACCGGGTTCTATTTTAATTTCAGCAATAATTGTTAACATCATTTACCTCTATATCACTGATGCAGGAAAATTACGGATCAAATGTTGGCGATAGTCATCTTTTATTTGTGGTACGTTTGGTGCTTTGATGACGTCATGAGCAATAAATGTTGACATGCTTTGCATACCAAGAAACTCATTGGCTTTTCGAAAAGGCAAATAAACCCCATCTACACCTCTCCCCTCAAAAAATTGTTTTGGATCAGTGAATGCTTCAGCAGGTGCATTCCAAGTTAATGACAGCATAAATTTTTTGCCATGCATTAAACCTCCCGAACCATATTTTTTAGAAGTATCCGAACGTGAACGACCATCATTTGCGTATATATGACCATGACCTTCAGTAAATACATCATCAATATATTTTTTTACTGTCCATGGTGCACCCATCCACCAGCCTGGCATTTGATAAATAATAGCATCAGCCCAAAGATATTTTTTTACCTCCTCTTTTGGATCAAAAGCACTATCAGCACGCGTAACTTTAACTTTATGACCTAATTCGGTTAATACTTCTTCTGCTAAAATTGTCAAGGTATCATTCAATTCACCATTAGAATGGGCAAAAGTTTTAGCACCATTGATAATTAAAATATTATTCATCTTCATCCCAAATTAAATAGAGAAGTACAATATAAATTTAAGATCCATCAACATAAATGCAATTATTAACAAAACATTATTGATTAATTGTTAATAATTAAAATTGATATATAATTAAAAATTATTTTTTATTAGGGTCTGTTGACATTTACTGTTCATAATTAACCCTATAAAGGTAGCCATAAAAATATACAGGCTAAAGCAACAGAACTTTGATAATTTCTTTTGAGCTTGTCATATCGAGTAGCTATTCCTCTAAATTGCTTTAATCTACAAAACATATTTTCAACTAAATGCCTGATTTTATATAAATACCAGTCCATATGATCATTGTTCGATTGGCTATTTGTTTTCTTTGGTATATTCGCTTTAGTCCCTGTTTTCCTGATCTGTTCACGCAGTGGTTCTGAATCATAGCCTTTATCTGCACATACCACTTTTGTCTCTTTTAAATCTAATGTTGATATTAAATCAGGTGCAACTTTAACATCATGTGTGGTTCCATCGGTAATCATGAAATCAATAGGATTGCCATGTGCATCAACAATCAAATGTATTTTTGAGGAGTTTCCTCCTACACTTTTAGAAATAGATTGATTCGCTATGCCGGCAGAATGTTGATGAGCACGTACATGAGAGCCATCAATAAAAATCCACTCCATATCGGGGCATGAGGCTATTAATTTGAATAATCTAAGTAACTTACCGCTGCTTGACCAACGATTAAAACGTTTGAAAATAGAGTTTGAATGACCAAAACAGCAAGGAATATCTCGCCACGGACAGCCTGTTCTAATTCTATAGAGAATAGCTTCAATAAAATTGCGTAAATTTGAGTTGTGGTGAATGGATAAATTACGCAGAATAACTTTCAACTTTTGCCAGTGTTGATCTGTCAGCATGGTACGAGGCATAGCGAATAGTAAAATTGGGTTTGGCGATTTGATTTTACTACTTCGCTATTTTTTAAGCTAAAAGTGTCAACACACCCTAATGATTTACTTAGATATGAAATCTACATTTGATGAACTTTTAGTATTTGTTACGATCGCTGATTGTGGCTCTATAGTGAAAACAGCAGAACAATTAAATCAAACAACATCTGCTATCAGTCGCACATTACAACGCCTCGAAAAAAAATTAAATGTTAAATTAATCGAACGTACAACCCGTAGCCTTAACCTTACCTATGATGGAAAAATTTTTTTAGAAAGAGCAAGAAAATTACTTTCTGATTTGAATGAAGCTGAAGAGTTGTTAATTAATCCAGGTACTGAACCTACAGGCTTAATTAAAATAGATTCAGCAACACCGTTTGTATTGCATGTAATTATTCCATTAATACCAGAGTTTATAGAACGATATCCAAAGATCAGTATTGAACTAACTAGTCATGATCATGTAATTGATTTATTAGAGCATAAAATAGATGTTGCTATACGATTTGGTGATCTAGAAGATTCAAGTCTCTATGCAAAATTATTATATAAAAGTCGTTTGTATATCGTTGCTAGCGCTGAATATCTCAAAAAAAATAACTTACCAAAATCTATTATTGAGTTAAATCAACATAGATTATTAGGATTTAGCCATCCTTTGCATTTAAATAATTGGCCAATTTATATAAATGATCAACTATATAAAACTTCACCATCTATTACAGCTTCTAATGGCGAAAGTGTTCGTCAACTTGCTTTACAAGGCGTAGGAATCGCTTGTCTCTCTGAATTTTTAATTTTAAAGGATATAAACGAAGGTAAATTAATTGCTTTATTTGAAGATGAAATAAAAATTCATGAGCAAAAAATCCATGCTGTCTATTACAAAAAAAATTATATACCTAAGTTGTCATTAAAAAGTAAACATGTATTCTTTTCCGAATTGGTTTGATACTTTCTCCACCCATTGCTCTATTTTGTCAGCTGTCATGACTTGAAAATCTCGCCAATAATATTTCATCTGCTTCCATACCATCTCGATTCGATTTAACTCAGGGCTATAAGCTGGAATAAAATACAGATTCGTCGAAAAGTTAGTTTTAAGTAGCTCTCTGTAATCAGCCATCTTTTTACTTCTATGAATCGAGGCATTATCAACAATAAGAACCAATGGAAGGTTATACATCTGTTTTACTTGTTGAGCTATTCCAGTTAAATAGGCATAAAACCAAGTGCTTTTCACTGACTCTTGTAAACAGCTTGTCACCAGTTTCCCCGTTGAAAGCAAACACCCCATGACATTAACTCGTTTTAATCTTATTGCATCAACCGCATGAACATCACCTATCTTTGTCCACGCATAGCGGTTATCAGGTGTAGATGAAAATCCTGTTTCATCAACATAACCTAATATAATTTCACCACGTGCCGCTTGCTCTCGTAATTCTTCAATCTGCTGTGTTGCTTGTTCAAATGCAATCGGATCTCTTTTTTTTCAAGCTATGACGGGTACGCTTGAAGACCATACCTGAATCACGTAAAAACTTACGAATGGTTTCAACAGACACGGACACTTCGTATTCTTCATGTAGTTTGACTCGGATTTGTTCTGCATTGAGTGGACTTGTATTGACCCAATCTAGGATTTTCGCCTGATAGTCTGAGATCAATGTATTGGGTCGACCTGAGCGATGACCTTCTTTAATCGATTCAAACTCATACAATTCCCAACGTCGGCGTTGTAGCCTTATGGTTTCTGGGATACGTTCTTGTAGAGTGGCAACTTCCGCAACACTTTTACCTTCGGAAAGCCAGAGAATAGTTTGGGCACGTTGCCTTTCACGCCAATGTTTTGCATGCTTGACCAGAAAAATGAGTCGTTCTCGCTGTTCTAAACTAAGTGGTACAGAAACAATTCTAGGCATGTGTGAACATCTGTTAACTAAAAAAACCTTTTCGCATCATTAGTTATTTTTGTCAACTTAAGAGAGTTAGATTATTTATTGATTATTTATATGAAAAATTACAACAGCTTAATTAATTTTAAATGGATTTTTCAAACCAAAGTTTGAAAAATATCTAATTTTTTAGGCATATTTTAGTTGAATAATGTTTGAAATAAATCTCCATTTAACATAAGGGTTGTTATGCGAAGTCGACTTGTTAGAACCCATTTAAAGTGTCTATATTCTCACCAATAAAAATGTCTGGTTTATGATGGTTTTTATCACCATGGACTGGATATAAAATATAGATGCTGATCACTATGTCTGATAAAGAAATTCAACGTCTTGCAGTTCTGCAAGACGTTAGAGATCATCGTATTACCCAGGTCCGTGCTGCTGAAATCCTGAATCTTTCCACCCGTCAAATTACCCGGTTATTGCAGAAGCTCAATCAAGATGGTGTCTCAGGTATGGCACATGCCAGTCGTGGTCAACCGGGTCATCGTCGCCATGACGTCCTGTTAAAATCAGAATGTCTTTCCATTATTTCTGAACATTTACTTGGCTTTGGTCCTACATTGGCTCATGAGAAGCTCAGCAGCATGTTTGGCCTGCATATCCCGGTAGAAACGGTTCGTCGCTGGATGACTGCAAATGACCTCTGGATTCCTCGATCCAAGCGCCTGAAACGTCCATATCAGCCTCGATACAACCGTGATTGCTTCGGTGAGCTGATCCAGATCGATGGCTCATATCATGACTGGTTTGAAGGTCGAGCTTCCAAATGCTGCTTGCTGGTTTATATCGATGACGCCACTGGAAAGCTGTTGCATCTGCGCTTTTGTGAGGCTGAAACGACCTTTGATTATATGCTTTCAACCCGAGCCTACATTGAGCAATACGGCAAGCCTTTAGCGTTTTATAGCGATAAACACTCGGTATTCCGAGTGAATCAGAAATCGAGCCAAGATAGCCAGATCACGCAATTTGGGCGGATTCTGAATGAGTTAAATATTGATATTATCTTCGCCAACTCACCCCAGGCCAAAGGCCGCGTAGAACGTGCCAATAGAACACTCCAGGATCGCCTGATCAAGGAAATGCGCCTAGAAGGTATCTGTTCAATTGCCGAGGCAAATGCCTGGCTGCCCTGCTTTATTGAGCATTTCAATCAGAAGTTTGCCAAGTGTGCGCGAAACTCAAAGAATTTACATCGGCCATTAACCGAATCTCATCTTGAACTGGATGATATTTTTACCTGGCAGGAACCGCGTAAGGTCACCAAGAATCTGACCCTGACCTATGACAAATGTATTTATCTGCTTGAACCGATAGAGCTGAATCATAAGCTTGTTGGGCAATATATTTCATTTCTGGAGTACCCGGATGGGACTGTGGCCCTCATGCACGAGGGACGAAAGCTCAACTACAGCATTTTCAATAAATTAGCTGGGCTACAGCAGAATGAGATCGTTGAGAATAAACGGTTAGGTACAGTTCTGGCACATATTCAGCAACAGCATGAAGAGTTGGAAAAACAGAATAAACGTTCCCGTCTCAAGAAAAGTATGCCGAGTCGTAAAGCTCAGAAAGCTGTTATTGAACAAAGAAAGTTAAATCCTGTGCTTGACTCTTGTGGTTAAAAACAGGACATTTTAAATGGTTTATCGCATAGACATTTTAATTGGTGAATAACACGACTTGTAATGCAATTTGCATTACAATATTCCTAGTACATTAAACACTTGGGAAATATGATGGCTACTGTTAACTTCAGGGTCGATGAAGCCCTTAAAGAAAAATCTTATTCAATCCTGAAAGAGCAAGGTATTGCACCTACGGATTTCTTCACTAGTATTCTTGAGTATGTTGCTACGACTGGGAAACTGCCCGTCAAAAAAGCTTTGCTTTCGGAAGAAGATGAAGAATTATTAGCTCTTGTCCGTAAGCGCATTAACGATCCTAAAGAGATGTTTGAGGAAGTCACATTAGATGACTTATAAGCTTTTACGTCACAAGGACTTTACAGCAGAATGGGAAAAACTCCCTGTTGCTATACGAGATCAATTTAAAAAGAAACTAGCTAAAGATCATAGAGCAGTCACATATTCCAAAGAACATGCTTAGAGGCGCTCTTGCAGGTTGCTATAAAATCAAATTATTAAAAGCTGGTGTCCGACTTGTCTATCAAGTTAAAGATGATCAGGTAGTTATCCTGCTCATTACCGTCGGAAAACGAGCTGATAGCATAGTTTATGACGAAGCGAAAAAGCGAATTAAAGATTAAAAATGGGAGCTTATAGCTCCCATTTTTATGTTATTCCCAAATAGAAATGTCCTACCTACTAACCAAATAGAAATGTCCTATATGGACATTTCCAAGTCAAGCACAAGATTTAGATTTCGTTGTTGAATTGTTGTTTTCTGTGCACGTCTTCTTGGCATCTTTTGAGAACGATTGCGTTTGTTTTGTTGTTCCAGTTCTTCATGCTGTTGTTGGATATGATTCAGAACAGCACCCAACCGTTTATTCTCAACAATCTCTCGCTGATTCAGCTGACTTAATTTATCGAAGAGGCTGTAATTGATCTTTCGGCCATCATGCATGATCGCCACAGTGCCATCCGGGTACTCCAGAAATGAAATGTATTGCCCAACAAGCTTATGATTCAGCTCTGTCGGTTCAAGCAGATAAATATATTTGTCATACGTCAGGGTCAGATTCTTGGTGACCTTACGCGGTTCCTGCCAGGTAAAAATATCATCTAGTTCAACATCAGACTCTGTTAAAGGGCGATGCAAGTTCTTGGAATTTCGCGCACACTTGGCAAACTTCTGGTTGAACTGCTCAATAAAGCAGGGTAGCCAGGCATTGGCTTTGGCAATTGAACTGATGCCTTCCAGACGCATCTCCTTGATCAAACGGTCTTGAAGGGTTCTATTCGCGCGTTCTACGCGACCTTTAGCCTGTGGTGAGTTGGCAAAGATAATATCAATCTTTAACTCATTCAGAATCCGGCCAAATTGCGTGATTTTGCTGTCCTGGCTCGATTTCTGGTTCACTCGGAAGACCGAATGTTTATCGCTATAAAAGGCCAGAGACTTACCGTATTGTTCAATATAGGCTCGGGTTGAAAGCATATAGTCGAAGGTCGTTTCCGCCTCACAGAAGTGCAGATGCAACAGCTTTCCAGTGGCATCATCGATATAAACCAGCAAGCAGCACTTAGCAGCGCGTCCTTCGAACCAGTCATGATATGAGCCGTCAATCTGGATTAGCTCACCGAAGCAATCCCGGTTATAACGTGGCTGATATGGACGTTTAAGGCGCTTGGATCGTGGAATCCAGAGGTCATTTGCAGTCATCCAGCGCCGAAGCGTTTCTACCGGGATATTCAGGTCAAACATGCTGCTGAGCTTCTCATGGGCCAAGGTAGGTCCAAATCCCAGCAGATGTTCAGAAATAATGGAAAGACATTTTGATTTTAATAAATCATCATGGCGACGATGGCCAGGTTGACCACGACTGGCATGCGCCATACCTGAAACACCATCTTGATTGAGCTTCTGTAATAACCGGGTAATTTGACGGGTTGAAAGATTAAGGATTTCAGCAGCACGGACTTGTGTAATACGATGATCTCGAACGTCTTGCAGAACAGCAAGACGTTGAATTTCTTTGTCAGACATAGTGATCAGCATCTATATTTCATATCCAGTCCATGATGGTGAAAACCATCATAAACCAGACATTTTTATTGGTGAGAATATAGACATTTTAATTGGTGAATAACAC